>NZ_JBIRZS010000011.1:0-126384 GCF_044391085.1 Paenarthrobacter sp. NPDC018779
TGGGCAGATCTGTTGGCCATCACCGGGCAGTTTTACTGGCCACCAGCGGGCACATCAACTGGCCGCCCGTGGGCAGAAACCAATGGCCATTGACACTCCACGGTTGTCCTTTTCAAAATTAGGTGGTGAAAACGGCAAAATTAGGTGGTCAAAACGGTCAATTAGGGGTTTTGACGTGGTCATCTAGGTGGTGCCCATCGAGCCTCACTCAACCAGCGAGTCCACATACTGCAACGCGATCCACAGCTCCGCGCGAACCTGCGCCGCGTTGAGGTCCAGCTCCAGCAGTTCGCCGATCACACCGACTTGCCGCCGCACGCTGTTCCGGTGCAGGCCGAGCAGTTTGGCGGAGGCGTCCCAACTGCCGTTCTCGGTGAGCCAACCGCGCAGCACTGTCAGCAGGGGATCGCGACGTTCCGGTTCCAAGGCAAGCAAGGGAGCAAGCACACGTGAAGCCAGCATGGTGCCCGCGTCCCTCCCAAGCAGCCCCGTCACGGACCACGTCACCTCATCCACGCGTGCGCTCACGCCGGTTGAAAGCACGCGGGCACGCAGCGTGCTGACGCGTTGGTAGGCTGCGGCCAGTCCGTTGAGCTCGGTAGGTTCGCCGATCACCAGACGCCAGCCGAGCTTCTCCACATCGGCGAGCAGCGAGTCGTCCACGCGCAGGCGGGTGATGGCGGTGAAGCCGTAGTCCGTGATTTCCACGAGCTTGGTGTCGAACAAGCGCCGCCACTGCAGCACTTCCCGCACGGGACCGTCGTCCACGGAGCCGTCGACTTTGACGCCTTGGACCACCCGCATCTGGCCGGATCGCGTGGAGGAGAGGCTCTGGGCCAGCAGGTCCTTCAAACCGTTGATGTGCTTGGTCCCGCCCGAAGCCAAGGACTCCGGATGGAGCAGCATGGCGGTCGCCAACTGACTGGGGGCCAGGGATCCACTGGTTCGCTGCCGCACCAGCAACTCCAACAAGCCCACCGCCGACTGCACCACGTTGTTCTGCGCAGGAGTCAGCGGCACATCCGAACCCAGGATCAGCGCGCCAAGGTTGGCGTCCTTGGTGCTGCGCAGCGGATGGCCGAACACCAACGCTGACCCCGTTTCCTCAAAGCCATCCATCTCCACCCGCGGCCCGCTTCCGGACAGCAACCGTTCCAGCATGGGTGCCAGCAAGGAATGCTCGACGCCGGTGCTGCCGCCGGCGCTGTTGCCGCGGGCTCGGACCCGCCCGTCCGCACCCACAAGAACCGCCCACACAGGAACCCGCTGGACCAAGGCCGCGAGCAGTTCGTGCTCCGGCCTGGGGGAGAGCACGGCCCGCATGAGTTGCCGGTTGGTGTCGGCGAGCTGCCGGAAGACCCGGGCGTTGTCCGTTTCAAGGAGCTGCGAAAACGACAGCCCGATCGCAGCGAACGGCAGGGACTCCGGAACCTCAAACAGGGTGAGGTTATGAGTGCGGCAAGCCTCAACCAGAACGTCGGGAACGGCATCGAAATAGGGCCTGATGCCAAAGCCCAGCGCCGCCACCTTGGCCCCCACCAGACGACTGACGTAGGCGTCCACCTTAGCCGCCGAGCCACCCTTCCCCAGGAAGGGCAACCCGGCAGTGAGCAGGAACTCGCCCTCCGGCAGATAGGGAGTTGGATCCTCGAGCTCACTCGGTTCCACCCATCGCAGCAGCGAGGCGCCGCTGCCGCCGTCGTGAAGCATCTTCAACTCCGGCGGCAGCTGCTCCAGGAACTGCTCAAGCGTGACGAAACTCAGGCGGGCGCTCGCGGGCTCAGGCAACATTGCCCTGCCCGGCGTTTGCCGGCTCCTGGTAGTCGGGGCATTCGAAGGCGCTCGTTTGATAAGCCCGGGGGAGCCGGGGCGCGATCCGGTTGATGATCTCGTCGCCATGGCTGCCTATCGCGGCTCCCCAGTCGTCGGCGCTCGCTGCCCCGCTGGCCGGATCACCAAACAGCACAGCGGTGTCACCGACGTCGATGCCCGTGGCCTCCGGACCCAGGTCCACCATGAACTGGTCCATGCAGACCTTGCCGATCACGGGTACGCGACGACCGGCGATGTTCACCACGGAGCGCCCGCTGATGCCTTTCGGGATCCCGTCCGCATAGCCGAGCGGAATCAGCCCGAGATACCTGGGCTCGTACGTGATGGCTTGGTGTTCGTAGCTGACGCCTGTGCCGGCCGGAACTTTCTTGACCATGACCAGCGGCGCGGTGACACTCAGGGCGGGCCGCAGTCCGAAGTCTGCCGGGTCCAGGTGATCGGCTGGTGCCAGTCCATAGATTGCCAGCCCTGCCCGGACCATGTCGAAGTGGAATTCCGGCCGGTCCAGGATGTTGGCGGAGCTGGAAACGTGCCTCAGCTCGGGGGAGAGTCCGGCGTCCCGTGCCTGCCGAACAGCGTCCTCGAACTCTGCCACGGCGGCCGCATTCCCTGGATGCGCCGGGACATCCGCCCAGGCCAGATGCGTCCAGACGCCGCGGACCCGCAGGGTGCCATCGACCTCTGCTTGGCGTGCCCTGGCCACCAGTTCGGGCCAGTCCTCCTTGCGTGCGCCGCCGCGGCTGAGGCCGCTGTCGAGTTCCAGATGTACGACGGCGGGACGGCCCAAGCGGCCGGCGATACCTTCCAGCACCTCCAGCTGATGGACGCTTCCCAGGGAGACATCGATGTCGTTTTCCAGCGCTTCGAGGATGGTGGCGCTGGTCTGGGATGCCAGATAGAGCCACGAAAGAATCGGGACAGTGATTCCCGCTTGGCGCAGCGAAATGGCTTCGGAAAGTTGGGCCGTACCGAGCCAATCGGCTCCTGCTGCGACAGCGGTTCGGGCGACTTCGACGAGGCCGTGGCCGTAGGCATTGCCCTTGACCACGGCCATGAAGGACGGCGCTTCGGTGCGCTTCCTCAGGAGTTTGATGTTGTCTGAAATCGCAGACAGATCCACGGTGACCTGGCCGGAAAGGACCGCCGGATTGGGCGATGATTGATGTGCATTACGTCTCATGGATGAACACTATAGGTCATTTTGCACCAGCTTGAGAGGTGGCTCACATGCCAGTCTTGATGCGGGGAAACCGACCAACTACTCAGAAGGGACGTCAACGGTGACTGTGCCTGTGAACACCCAAGACCCGACTCCGGCCAGCCTTTCCAGGCCTGGTCTCGGAGCCCAGTTGCTGCGCCGCAAGCCCATTGGCCAGATGGTCAGCGAAGCCGGAAGCAGCGAAGGCGGCACGCCCTTGGTCCGCAGCTTCGGTGTCCTGCAACTGACCATGATCAGCGTCGGCGCCACGCTCGGCACGGGCATCCTGGTGATCCTCGGTGAATCCGTGCCGCTGGCCGGCCCCGCCATCTGGATTTCGTTCGTCATTGCCGGCCTGGCAGCGTTGTTTTCCGCGGTTTCCTACGCCGAAATGGCAGGGTTGGTTCCCGTTGCGGGTTCCAGCTACTCCTACTCCTACGCCACGATGGGCGAAGGCATGGCATGGATCTGCGGCTGGTGCCTGGTACTCGAGTACGCGGTGTCCGTGGCCGCCGTTGCCGTGGGAGCAGGTCAGTACGTCAACGAGACCCTCGCTGCGTTCGGGCAGGTCCTGCCGGATGCCATGAGCCAACCACCGGGTGACGGGGGAGTGGTGAACATTCCCGCGATGGTGATCGTGGTGCTGGCCATGGTGTTGCTGGTCCGTGGAGCACGCGAGAGCGCTTGGATCAACACGGCGATTGTCATCATCAAGGTGGGCATCCTGCTCTTCTTCTGCGCCGTGGCCTTCACGGCCTTCAATGCGGGCAACTTTGAACCCCTGATGCCCATGGGAGCCGCCGGGGTTTCGGCCGCAGCATCACGGGTGTTCTTCTCCTACATCGGCTTCGACGCCGCGTCCACAGCCGGCGAGGAAGCGCGGAACCCGAAGCGGGACCTGCCACGGGCCATCCTTCTGTCCATGGTGATCGTCACCAGCATCTACGTCCTTGTTGCGGTTGCGGCCATCGGCGCGCGTCCCTGGGGTTGGTTCGATGGCACCGAGGCCGCCTTGGTGCAGATCCTCCAGGAGATCACCCACCAGCCCTGGATGGCGCTCATTTTCTCCGCAGGTGCCGTCCTGGCCATTGCCAGCATCGTCCTGACAGTCCTCTACGGACAGACGCGCATCCTGCTCTCGATGTCCCGCGACGGATTGGTGCCCAGAGTCTTCGGACGCGTTTCCCGCCGCACCGGCACCCCGGTGGCGGGAACGCTGATCGTGGGTACCGCCGTCGCACTTACCGCGGGGCTGGTTCCGCTGGGTGCGCTGGCAGACGCCACCAGTATTGGCACCCTGTTCGCCTTCGCGCTGGTCAACGTTGCCGTGATCTACCTGCGCCGCAACCGTCCTGACCTCCAGCGCAGCTTCCGGGTTCCGCTGTACCCGATCACGCCGGTGCTGGGCACCCTCATGTGTGCCTACCTCATGGCCAACCTCGGCGCCGATACGTGGATCGTCTTCGGCGTGTGGATGCTCGTGGGCATCGCCATCTACTTCGGCTATGGACGCCGGAATTCCAAGGTAGCCTCGCTCAGCGAGCAGGACTACCGTGAACTGACCACCAGGGCCGTGAGCCCGGAACCTGTGAAAGCAGACAACGCATGACCATCGCCACAGAACTCCCCACAGCTGAGAGCCCTGCGGAGGCTCCCATCACCATGCTGAACCCGGACTTCCCGTTCAGCTACGACCATTACCTGGCACATCCGGAAGGCCTGGGCTCGGTCCCCGAAGAACGCTTCGGAACCGAGGTGGCCGTGATCGGTGCCGGACTCTCCGGACTGGTCACCGCCTACGAACTCATGAAGCTCGGCCTTAAGCCCGTGATCTACGAGGCCGACCAGATCGGCGGCCGGCTCCGGACCGCGAGCTTCCCCTCGGCCCCCGGCGTGGTGGCAGACCTCGGCGGCATGCGCTTCCCCGTTTCCGGCAAGGCTTTCTACCACTACGTGGATGTTTTGGGACTGGAAACCCAGGACTTCCCCAACCCGCTGGCCCCCGTTACTTCCAGCACGGTCATTGAGTTGGCCGGCAAGAAGCACTACGCCGCGACGCCCGAGGACCTCCCGGCCTTCTTCCACGAAGTAGCCGATGCCTGGAAGGACGCCATCAAGGACGGCGCCGCCTTCACCGAGATGCAGGACGCCATCAAGGCCCGCGACACCAAGCGCATCAAAGCGCTCTGGAATGAGCTCCTGCCTGAACTGGACGAGCAGACTTTCTACGGCTTCATCGCGGCGAGCAAGTCCTTCAAGGACGCAGGCTTTGCGCACCGTGAGGCTTTTGGGCAGGTCGGGTTCGGCACAGGCGGCTGGGACACCGACTTCCCCAACTCCATCCTCGAAATCCTTCGCGTTGTCTACACGGACGCAGATGACCAGCACCGACTCATTGCGGGAGGAGCCCAACGGCTCCCCGAGGCGCTATGGAACCACGCGCCGTCGGACATCAAGCACTGGCCGGAAGGCACCTCGCTGGCGTCCCTGCACTCGGGTTCGCCGCGCGGTGCCGTGGACAACATCCGGCGCGCGGTCAACGGTGACCTGGTAGTCCGCGAGAGCTGGGGCCGCGAGGCGACATACCCGGCGGTGGTCACCACGTGCCAGTCGTGGCTGCTGTCCACCCGGATCCACACCGAAGAGGCGCTGTTCCCGTCGGAGCTGTGGACGGCGATTGAGCGCTCGCACTACATGCAGTCGTCCAAGACCTTTGTGATGGTGGATCGTCCGTTCTGGAAGGACATTGATCCGGAAACCGGCCGCGAAGTGTTGTCCATGACGCTCACCGACCGCCTCAACCGCGCCACATACCTGCTCGACGACGGCCCGGACAAGCCCGCGGTCATCCTCCTGTCCTACACCTGGAACGACGACGCCCTGAAATGGCTCGCCCTCAGCGCCGAAGAACGGGTCAAGCTCATGCTGCATTCCCTGGAGCAGATCTACCCGGGCGTGGACATTGCCAGCCACATCGTGGGCCAGCCGATCACGGTCTCCTGGGAAGCGGACCCGAACTTCATGGGTGCCTTCAAGGCCAACCTGCCCGGGCACTACCGGTACCAGCAGCGGCTGTTCACGCACTTCAAGCAGGACACGCTGCCGGAGAGCCAGCGGGGCATCTTCCTGGCCGGCGACGACGTGTCCTTCACCGCCGGCTGGGCCGAGGGCGCGGTGACCACGGGACTCAACGCCGTATGGGGCGTGGTGAACCACCTCGGAGGTTCGTCCGCGGCTGGCAACCCGGGCCCGGGGGAGCTGCTTGACGAGCTCGGCCCGATTTCCCTCGACTGAAGACATTGCGGGGCCCGCTCTCCACGTCCCCACCGCCGCCCTGACTTCGCAAGCTCAGCCAGGGAACCCGGGCGGTGTGGGCCCTGCGATTGTTTAGCGCGTCGAGCGGGCCCCGCAAGTGTCTTAGTCGCCGTGCATTTCCCGGTGCGCCGCAGCGAGCTCCTTGTAGTGGGCGGCGTTGTGCTTCACGCCCTCGAACTCCTGGTCCGTAAGCTCCCGCCGGACCTTTGCCGGCACTCCTGCCACCAAAGAGCGCGGGGGAATGACAGTGCCCTCAAGGACCACGGCGCCCGCGGCGATGAGGGAACCCGTGCCGATCACCGCTCCATTGAGGATGGTGGCGCTCATGCCAATGAGGCAGTCGTCCTCCACAGTGCAACCGTGCACCACGGCGCTGTGGCCAACGGAGACGCGCTCGCCGACGGTGCAGGGGAACCCGGGGTCCGCGTGCAGGACCACGTTGTCCTGGAGGTTGGAGCCTGCGCCCACTTTGATGGCTGCTGTGTCCGCGCGGACAGAGACGCCGTAGAAAGCGCTGGAATCCTCGGCCAACGTGGCCTTGCCAATGATCGAAGCCGTGGGCGCCACGAAGGCTGTTTCATGGATGGCCGGGGTGTCCCCGGCGAAAGTGTAAGAGGGAGCCATGACCCCAGCTTAGTTCCCAAGTAGGTCGCAGTTCAGGTCGTTCCCAGCGCTGGGAACGACCTGAACTGCGACTCACTTGGGTGAGGGGGTGCGGAGGACCAGGAACTGGTAGTGCTGGGTCCAGTTGCCGGCGCCGGGTCCGGACTCCACGCCCACACCCTCGGGCCACGTGCGGAAATGTTCCACCAAACCGTGTTTCCTAAAGATCCGCTGCACGGCCCCATCGCTGCGGCGGCTGAAGAACCGCCGGGGCTCTTCGAGGTCCTCCGGGTTCAGTACTTCCTCGTCGTCACCTGACCAAAGCCCGACGCCGATTGGCGCGCCAGGTGCGCAGACCCGCACGAGTTCGCCAACGACGTCGTGAATCCTGCTGTTGGGGACATGCAGGAGGGTGCTCATGCTCCACGCGGCGTCAAAGACGCCGTCCATAAACGGCAAATGGCGCCCGCTGGCTACGGAACAATCGAGTCCGCAGGAGCGGGCCGCGTGAACACTTTCCGGGGAGAGATCAACGCCGCAGTAGTGCAGGCCCGCAGCAACAAAAGCCACCCCCTCCACGCCCGTGCCGCAGCCAAGCTCAAACAGTGAATGGCGGTGCTCGTCCTTCAGGAGCCGAACGAACCACTCGCGGCAGTCAACCCGGTGTGGCGTCAGGGAGCGGGTGTTGCGGAGCGCGGCGTGGCGGTCGTAATACACAGCCAAGTCTGCCTCGGGATCAGGGAAACCGCGCATACCCCCAGCGTAGATCTGGCGCTAGTTGAACACCACGGTCCGGGTGCCATCCAAGAGCACCCGGTGCTCGGCATGCCACTGGACGGCCTGGGTCAGTGTACGGCCCTCCACATCGCGTCCCATCTGCACGAACTGGGCGGCCGTCCGGGCGTGGTCCACCCGGATGACTTCCTGCTCGATGATGGGCCCCTCGTCCAGGTCCGCAGTGACGTAGTGGGCCGTGGCGCCGATCAGCTTCACGCCGCGTGCGTGTGCCTGGTGGTACGGCTTGGCACCCTTGAACGACGGCAGGAACGAGTGGTGGATGTTGATGGCCCGGCCGTTCAACTCCCTGCAGAGATCGTTGGACAGGACCTGCATGTACCGGGCCAGGACCGTCAGTTCAACGTCGTGCTCAGTGATCAGCTTCAGCAGCTCAGCCTCGGCCTGCTGCTTGGTCTCGGCGGTGACGGGGATGTGGTGGAACGGGATGCCGTAGAACTCCGCCAACGATTCGAGGTCCCGGTGGTTGGACACAATGGCGGGAACCTCGATGGGCAGGGTGCCGGCACGCTGCTGGAACAGGAGGTCGTTGAGGCAGTGGGCGTCCTTGGAACACATGATGATGGTCCGGACCTTTTCGCCCACGGGGTTGATCTGCCAGGTCATGCCGAAGGATTCGGCTACCGGCAGCAGCGCGGCGGCCAGTTCCGGCTGGGGGCTCGACGTCGTTGCCTCCACCCGCATGAAAAAGTTGCCTGTGCTGGGGCTTCCGTACTGCTGCGAATCGGCGATGTTGCAACCTGCGTCGAGAAGGGCTCCGGCGACGGCGTGGACAATGCCGGGGCGGTCAGGGCAGGAAAGGGTCACAACAAATGCGGAGTCAGTCACATGACCAAGCCTACCTGTGCGGCGTTGTTGTACTGTTAACGGGTCGCGACTGGCGTTGGGTGGACTACCACCAGGGAGCGGCAATCACGAAGACCACGGATCGTACGCCTGGGCCGAGGGTCATGTTTTACCGCTGCAGCACGTGACCTATGCCTCCCGTAACGGAGGGGACGGGGCAATGCCGCTGCCGGTAGCCTGACCTGTAGCACCACCCGTTCCCTAGCCAGGAGATCTCCGTGACTACCACCACTTCAGCGTCTGTCAGCAACCAGTCGCTCGCCGAACTCGATCCCGAGATCGCAGCAGTCCTCGACCAGGAGCTTGGCCGCCAGCGCGGCACCCTGGAAATGATCGCCTCCGAGAACTTCGCCCCCCGCGCAGTCATGGAAGCCCAGGGCTCCGTCCTGACCAACAAGTACGCCGAAGGCTACCCGGGTAAGCGCTACTACGGTGGCTGCGAATACGTGGACGTCGCCGAGCAGCTCGCCATCGACCGCGTCAAGGCCCTCTTCGGCGCCGAGTACGCCAACGTGCAGCCGCACTCCGGTGCACAGGCCAACGCCGCAGCACTCTCCGCCATGATCACCCCCGGCGACAAGATCCTGGGCCTCTCCCTGGCACACGGTGGCCACCTGACCCACGGCATGAAGCTCAACTTCTCCGGCAAGCTGTACCAGGTTGCTGCCTACCAGGTTGAAGAAGACACCTTCCGCGTGGACATGGACAAGCTCCGCGAGCAGGCCATCGCCGAGAAGCCGCAGGTCATCATCGCCGGTTGGTCCGCCTACCCCCGCCACCTGGACTTCGCCGCCTTCCGCTCCATCGCGGACGAGGTTGGCGCACTGCTCTGGACGGACATGGCGCACTTCGCCGGCCTCGTCGCAGCAGGCCTGCACCCCAGCCCGGTGCCGCACTCCGATGTCGTCACCTCCACCGTGCACAAGACCCTGGCAGGCCCGCGTTCCGGCGTGATCCTGGCCAAGGAACAGTACGGCAAGAAGATCAACTCCAACGTCTTCCCGGGCCAGCAGGGCGGACCGCTCATGCACGTCATCGCCGCGAAGGCCGTTGCCTTCAAGATTGCAGGCAGCGAGGAGTTCAAGGAGCGCCAGGAGCGTGTCCTCGAGGGCGCCAAGATCATCGCCGATCGCCTCAACCAGTCCGACGTTGCCGAGGCAGGCGTTTCCGTCCTCACCGGCGGCACCGACGTGCACCTGGTGCTCGTTGACCTGCGCAACTCGCAGCTCGACGGCCAGCAGGCAGAAGACCTCCTGCACTCCGTGGGCATCACCGTGAACCGCAACGCCGTTCCGTTCGACCCCCGCCCGCCGATGGTCACCTCCGGCCTCCGCATCGGTACGCCTGCGCTGGCTACCCGCGGATTCGGCGCTGCGGAGTTCACCGAGGTTGCAGACATCATCGCCACCGCACTGAAGTCCGGCTCCGCCACCGACGTCGAAAGCCTCCAGGCCCGCGTCGACAAGCTGGCCGCCGACTTCCCGCTGTACCCGCAGCACGAGCAGTGGTAACCAGCCGCTCCCAAGGCTGAACAAGCATTACCCGGGCACTGAACCGGAGCCAACGGGATCCGCTGCCGCGCCAGGCGGCGGATCCCGTTGGCGTGAGCCTCCACACCAGGTCACCCACCAGAAAGCAGATGGAATGACACAGTCCACCGCACAGATTCTTGACGGCAAGGCCACCGCCGCTGCCATCAAGGCCGAACTGACCGAACGCGTTTCCGTCCTCGCCGGCAAGGGCATCGTCCCCGGCCTCGGCACCATCCTGGTGGGCTCCGATCCTGGAAGCACCTGGTACGTGGGCGGGAAGCACAAGGACTGCGCCGAGGTAGGCATCCAGTCCATCCGCCGCGACCTCCCCGAGGACATCAGCCAGGAAGACCTCCTGAAGGTGGTCCAGGAGCTCAACGAAAACCCGGAATGCACGGGCTACATCGTCCAGCTTCCCCTGCCCAAGCACATCGACCAGGATGCAATCCTGGAGGCCATGGACCCTGACAAGGACGCCGACGGCCTGCACCCCATGAACCTTGGCCGCCTGGTGGCCAACGTGAACGGCGAAATGAAGTCGCCGCTTCCCTGCACGCCCAAGGGCTGTGTGGAACTGCTCCGCCGCCACGGCATCGAACTCAAGGGCAAGCGCGTCCTGGTGGTTGGCCGCGGCGTCACCATCGGCCGGCCCATCGGCCTCCTGCTCACCCGCAAGGAAGTCAACGCCACGGTAATCCTGGCGCACACGGGAACGGTTGACCTGCCCGCCGAACTCCGGCAGGCCGACGTCGTGATCGCCGCTGCCGGCGTGCCGCACATGATCAAGGCCGAAGACCTCAAGCCGGGCGCAATAGTCCTCGACGTCGGCGTCAGCCGCGTGGACGACGGGAACGGTAAGGCTGTGGTTACCGGAGACGTGGACCCGGCCGCCGCCGACGCCGCCGCCTGGCTGTCCCCGAACCCGGGCGGCGTGGGGCCGATGACCCGCGCGATGCTCCTGGCCAACGTGGTGGAGAGCGCCGAGCGCCAAGCCGGTATCGCCTGAGAAAACGCTAACAAGACGCCTACTCCTCCGGGAGTAGGCGTCTTGCTCCGTTACGAGGACGCCCTTTGTCCTACCTCCGTCTACTCTCGTTGTATGCGCCCCTATCAAGGCCCCTTAGTTTTCGAGGGACCTCCCCGCCGCTTCAACGGCCCACCCACTGCTTTCATCGTCATCACGGTCGCCGTCATCCAGGTGGTCGGCACGCTGTTTTCTTCCGCGCACCAAGAGGCACGGCCGCTGGATGTGTTCGGCATCCTGCTCCTGCTGGTGGGCCCGGCGGGTTTGGCTTTCCGCAAGCGTTCCCCGGAACTGATGCTGCCCCTGGCGCTCGTGGCCACTGGCCTGTACCTCGCCTGGGGGTATGCATGGGGTCCGATCGTGTTGTCGCTGGCTCTTGCCATTGTGCTGACCGCCGCTGCAGGCCTGCGCTGGCAGGCCTGGTTGGGAGCCGGACTGGCTGCTGCCGCCGTGGTGGCCGGAGCCGTGATGGCCGGCGACGACGGCTGGCCGTTCCGCGCCTCGGCAGCCGTCGCGTGGGCCGCGATCCTGGTGATCCTGGGGCAGGGGATCCGGCGCCGCACTGAACGCTTCGCCGAGTACCGGCGCCGGCGGGAGGCAGCAGCGAAGGCCGACCGCGATGAATACCGCCTCACCCTGGCCCGCGACATCCACGACGTCGTGGCACACTCCCTCTCCATGATCAATGTCCAGGCCTCGGTAGCCCTCCACTTGGGCACTGACGATCCGGAGAAGCTCAGGCCTGCCTTGGAGGCCATCAAGACCGCCAGCAAGGAGTCCCTGACCGAAGTCCGGCAACTGCTGGGCGTGCTGCGGGAGGACGTGCCGTTCGAACCCGCGGCGGTGCCCACGCTGGAGCGCGTGTCCGAGGTAGTCAAGCAAGCCGAACTGGGCGGCCTGCAGGTGCGGCTGGACGACGAAACAGACCATTCCGCCATCGGTCCCGCCCAGCAGGAAGCGGCCTACCGGATCATCCAGGAGGCCCTGACCAACGTCGGCAGGCACTCAGGTGCCCAGTCCGCCGTCGTGCGTTTGCTGGTGCGCAAGGGAACCGAAGGCGGGGTGCTCACCGTGCAGGTTGACGACGACGGCGCGGGCATGGGGCTCTCGGTCCCCGGAAACGGCCTCACGGGGATGCGGGAGAGGGCTGCGGCCCTGGGCGGGACGGTCACCCTGTACGAACTGACGCCCGGGTTGCGCGTCCAGGCGCTCCTGCCCCTGCCCGCAGAAGGCGGCCAGCCGTGATCCGCCTCCTCATAGCGGACGACCAAACCCTTATCAGGGCAGGATTCCGCGCGCTCCTGGATGCCGAACCGGACATGGAGGTGGTGGCCGAGGCGGGCACAGGAAAAGACGCGGTACGGTTGGCTGCACGGGACAAGCCGGACGTGGTCCTCATGGACATCCGGATGCCGGACGACGACGGCCTCACCGCCACCCGCCGGATCCTCGCCAACCCGGCGCTCTCCGGCACGCGGATCATCATCCTCACCACCTTCGAACTCGACGAATACATCGCCGAAGCCGTCCGCGCAGGTGCTGCCGGCTTCCTGGTGAAGGACACCGAGCCCGCCGAGCTGATCCGTGCCGTCCGCGTGGTGAACGACGGCGATGCCCTGCTCTCTCCCTCCGTGACGCGGCGGATCATGGCCCAGTTGGCATCGCACAGCCGGGCTGCGGGGGAGTTGCTCAAACTGGACCAGGTCACCGAACGGGAACGCGAGGTCCTGGCGCTCGTAGGCGAAGGCCTCAACAACGCCGAGATCGCCGAGCGGCTGTTCATCACGCCATTGACTGCCAAGACGCACGTGTCCCGGATCATGACCAAACTCATGGTCAGGGACCGCTCCCAGTTGGTTGTCCTCGCGTATGAGTCCGGCCTGGTCAAACCCGGTTGGAAGGCCTGACGGTGCCGGGCCGTCTCCCCGGGGAGTACGGCCGGCCACCAAGGTGACTCCCGACGGCGGACGCCCCACCGGGCGCTGAACGGAAGACTCAAACCAGAGCCGAGAGACGGTTCGCGCCGGGCACCGGCGCAGAGAGTTTGGATCACTGACATGTTCACCGCATTGACTTCACTCGTCGGGGAGACCACGCTCGGGGGAGCGCTGGCACACGTGCCGGCCACCGTCGTCGCGCATGGTCCGTGGGGTGACGGCACCTACTGGCCGTTCTTCCTGATCTTCCCGCTGTTTTGGATCCTCGTGATTTTCCTGTTCATCTTCGTTGGCCGCCGGGCTTGGCGCCGCAACCACAACTGGGTGGCGACCCAGGGCGCTGAGGGAGTGCTGCGGGAGCGGTACGCCCGCGGTGAAATCGACGAAACCGAATTCCGGCAGCGCCTGGAGGTGTTGCGTTCGCAGCGGCCGGCGTAAAGATCTGCAAGAGCTCTTTCACATATCGGTGGGCGCTACTAGTCTGCTGAGGGTGCACAATGAAGCAACCCGCCCTGCATCCCTCCCGGAATCGCAGCACGGAACGTCCGCCATGAACCCACCCACCGTTATCCGAGCCCACAACCTCACCAAGACCTACGGTGAGCTCACCGCCGTGGACAACATCTCCTTCGAAGTCCCGGCGGGGGAGTCCTTTGGCCTGCTCGGTCCCAATGGTGCCGGCAAGTCCACCACCATGAAAATGATCGGCGGCGTCTCCCAGCGGACCTCGGGATCGTTGGACATCATGGGCTTGGATCCCGAGTCCCACGGTCCCGAGGTGAGGGCGCACCTGGGCGTGGTTCCGCAGCAGGACAACCTCGACGAAGAGTTGAAGGTCCGCGAAAACCTGATCGTCTACGGCCGGTACTTCGGACTGCCGCTGAGCTACCTCCGGCCCAAAGCCGACGAGCTCCTGGAATTCGCCCAGCTGACGGACAAGGCAAACTCCAAGGTGGATGCCCTGTCCGGCGGCATGAAGCGCCGCCTCACCATTGCCCGCTCGCTCATCAACGAACCGCGCATCCTCCTGCTCGACGAGCCCACCACCGGGCTGGATCCCCAAGCCCGCCACATCCTCTGGGACCGCCTTTTCCGGCTCAAGGAAAGCGGCGTCACGCTCATCCTCACCACCCACTACATGGACGAGGCGGAGCAACTGTGCGATCGGCTGATCGTGGTGGACAAGGGTCGGATCATGGCCGAGGGTTCGCCGGCCAGCCTGATCCGCGAGCACTCCTCCCGCGAAGTACTTGAACTCAGGTTCGGTTCCGAGCGCAACGCGACCATCGGCGTCGAACTTGAAGGCATTGGCGAGCGGCTCGAAACGCTGCCCGACCGCGTCCTCATCTACGCCGACGACGGCGAAGCCGCGCTGGAGCAGGTCTCCGCCCGCGGCTTGCGTCCGCTGACCTCCTTGGTGCGCCGGTCCTCCCTGGAGGACGTGTTCCTGCGGCTCACGGGCAGGAGTCTCGTTGACTGAGGATGAGCTCACGACGGCGGCACGACCGTTGCACGCCCACTCACCTGCCGTCTCGGCCGCGAGGGCGCGGAGATGGGGTTCGTTCTTCTACGCCGAGCAGGTGCTCCGCGTCATGCGGAACTACGGCTGGTCCGTGGTGCTGTACAGCGTGGGGCAACCGGTGGCTTACCTGTTCGCCATGGGTGTTGGCCTGGCCAGCCTGGTGGACGCCAACAGCGAATCCGTCTTCGGTGGGGTCAGTTACCTGGAATTCGTGGCTCCCGCTTTGTTGGTGTCAGCCGCCGTGATGACGGCCTCAGGGGAGTTCTCCTATCCGATCATGGACGGCTTCAAGTGGCGGCGGGTGTTCTACGGCCCGCACGCGTCACCGCTGGTCCCGCAGCAAATTGCCGCCGGCCACATCATGGCCAGCAGTCTGCGGTTCCTGCTGCAGTCTGTGGTGTACTTCGCGGTGGTGGCCATGTTCGGTGCATCGCCCGGTCCCTGGGGCTGGGTCTCGGCGATCGTGGCTACGGTGGCCGCCCTGTCCTTTGGCTTGCCGCTCATGGCGTACGCCTCCAGCATCACCCAGGACAAGGGACAGTTCGCCCTGGTGCAGCGCTTCATCGTGATGCCCCTGTTCCTGTTCTCCGGCACCTTCTTTCCCCTGGACACGCTGCCACTGGCCGTCCGATGGATCGGCTGGATCTCCCCGGTCTGGCACGGGACGGAGTTGGGCCGGGTATTCACGTACGGCATGGACGAGAATCCCTTGCTGACGCTCATGCACGTGCTGTACCTCGTGGCCACCGCGGCCGTGGGATTTGTTCTGGTCCGCCGGCAGTTCGTGAAAAGGATGGGCTCATGAGTGTCCTGACCGGCGGCCACAGCGCCACCGACGTGGCCCGCGAACGGAAATTCGGCCCCCTCTACTCCCGCAACGCCAAGGCCGTGGTGGCCCGTGGGCTGATGGCGGCGAAGTCCAGCACGTGGCTGGTGCTCTTGTCCGGCTTCTTCGAGCCGGTGTTGTTCCTGCTGGCCATGGGCGTGGGAATGGGCTCCATCGTGGGCACAGTCCAGGGCCCAGGCGGCGAGGAGATCAGCTATGCGGCGTATATCGCGCCGGCCCTCCTTGCAGTCTCAGCCATGAACGGCGCCATCTACGACTCCACGTGGAACGTCTTCTTCAAGATGAACTTCGCCAAGCTCTACCAGGGCATGCTCTACACGTCCCTGGGACCGCTGGACGTTGCCATCGGCGAGATCTTCCTTGCCTTGCTCAGGGGCCTGCTGTACGCCACCGGATTCACGGCAGTCATGGGCGTCATGGGTTTGCTGACCACGTGGTGGGCCATCCTGGTGATCCCGGCCTCGGTGCTCATCGCCTTCGGCTTTGCGAGCTTTGGCATGGGGATCACGAGCTTCATGAAGACCTTCCAGCAGATGGACTGGATCAACTTCTTCCTGTTGCCCATGTTCCTGTTCAGCGCCACGTTCTACCCGCTCAGCGTGTACCCGCAGCCCATCCAGTGGTTCATCCAGGCCATGCCGCTGTGGCACGGCGTGGAGTTGCTGCGGCAGATCAGTGTCGGCGTCTTTACCCCTGCCACGGCCATCCATGTGGGCTACTACCTGGTGATGATCGTGCTGGGCATCATGCTGACCACGGGAAGGCTGCGCCAGCTCTTCCTGAAATGACTGTTCGCCGTGCGTGGAAGCCGGTCCGGGCACCTGCGGGCGTTTGAGACAATGGACCCATGCAATCTCTCGGTGACCCGCACCCCTCCACGTCCACGTCCGCCCGCGGCCCCCTCAAGGGCTTCCGCATCGGCGGCCTGGGGATGACTGTCGTCATCATCGCCTTCCTGGTCGCCGTGATCTTCGCGGCCAACCAGAACGACGTCGTGGGCTGGGTGGTTGCTGTTGTCTCCTTCGGCTGGCTCGCGCTCGCGGCGTTCGTCGTGTTCAGCATCCAGCGGGCCGCAAAGCGGGCCGGGGCCAAGCTGACCGAAGCGCAAAATGCCTTTGCCGCGGCAACCGGCCGCGCGCCGTCGTCGTCTTCCGCGGACCATGGCGGCACCCGGGTGGTGTCCGAACGCAGCCAGGCGGACGAGGTACGGGACCTCAAGCTGGACCACTCCTTCAAGATCGTCCAAGTCCAGGTCCGGGTGGTGGAAGACGAGCGCGCCAAGGGTGCCGATGCCAACCAGGACACCATCAACCGCGCACTGGAAACCATCGCCATCACGTCCACCAACGCACGGGACATGATCAAGTCCTCGGGTGACTCCGACGAGCCCGTGGCCGGAACCATCATCGACTAGAGTAGAGCGGGTGAGTACGGCATTGAAGAAGGATTTCCTTCGCATCGCATCGGTCAACGTCAACGGCCTGAGGGCTGCCTACAAGAAGGGCATGGCGGAATGGCTGGAGCCGCGCGAAGTGGACATCCTTTGCCTGCAGGAAGTCCGCGCGCCTGACGAGATCGTCAACTCGCTGATCGGTGAGGGCTGGTACATCCTCCACTCCGAGGCCGAAGCCAAGGGCCGGGCAGGCGTGGCCATCGCTTCACGCCAGGAGCCCACGGCCACGCGGGTCGGCAACGGAGACGAATACTTCGATACCTCCGGACGCTGGGTCGAGGCCGACTTCGCCCTGCTGAACTCTGCGGGTGAGGCAACCACGCTCACCGCCGTCAGCGCGTACGTGCACTCCGGTGAGGCCGGAACGCCCAAGCAGGATGACAAGTACCGTTTCCTGGACGCCATGACCACCCGCTTGCCCGAACTCGCCAAGCACAGCGATCACGCACTGGTGGTGGGCGACCTCAACGTGGGTCACACCGAACTGGACATCAAGAACTGGAAGGGCAACGTCAAGCGTGCCGGCTTCCTCCCGGAGGAGCGTGCCTACTTTGACCGCTTCTTCGGCGAAGAGATCGGATGGAGGGATGTCCACAGGGGCCTGGCAGGAAATGTCGCCGGCCCCTACACCTGGTGGTCCCAGCGCGGCAAAGCCTTTGACACTGACACTGGCTGGCGCATCGACTACCACCTGGCTACTCCCGCACTCGCTGCCGCAGCTTTCTCGGCAGTAGTGGATCGGGCGCCTTCGTGGGACACCCGCTTCTCCGACCATGCACCGGTGGTTGTTGACTACCGGCTCTAAAGCTTGACGAAAGTATTGACCCCCATGACTACAGCTGAAACTGACGCAGCCGTTCTCCCGGCAGCCAACCCCGTAACCTCCACCAAGCTTGCTGCCGGCGCCAAGCACCGCGTGCTTTCCGGCATGCAGCCTTCGGCGGACTCCCTGCACCTGGGCAACTACCTTGGCGCCCTGGTCAACTGGGTCCGCATGCAGGACGAGTACGACGCCGTCTTCTTCATCCCGGACCTGCACGCCATCACGGTCCCGCAGGACCCGGCCGAACTCGCACGCCGCACCCGTGTCACCGCAGCGCAATACATTGCCGGTGGCGTGGACGTGGAGAAGTGCACGCTCTTCGTCCAGTCCCAGGTTCCAGAGCACGCGCAGTTGGCTTGGGTCCTGAACTGCATCACCGGCATGGGCGAAGCCGGCCGCATGACCCAGTTCAAGGACAAGGCCCAGAAGCAGGGCTCGGACCACGCCAGCGTTGGCTTGTTCACGTACCCCATCCTGCAGGCTGCGGACATCCTCCTGTACCAGCCGCACGGAGTGCCGGTGGGCGAGGACCAGCGCCAGCACGTGGAGCTCAGCCGGGACCTCGCCAACCGCTTCAACAGCCGGTTCGGTGAGACGTTCCAGGTGCCCGAGGCCTTCATCCAGAAGGAATCGGCCAAGATCTACGATCTCCAGAACCCCACGGCCAAGATGTCCAAGTCCGCGGAATCGCCGGCGGGCCTTATCAACCTGCTCGATGACCCCAAGACCGTGGCCAAGCGCATCAAGTCGGCCGTGACGGACACTGAGACCGAAATCCGCTACGACCGCGAGAACAAGCCCGGCGTTTCCAACCTGCTGACCATCTACTCGGCCATCAGCGGTACCCCGGTGGAGAAGATCGTGGCCGACTACCAAGGCAAGATGTACGGCCACCTCAAGGTGGACCTGGCTGAGCTCGTCTCAGGTCACTTGGCCCCCATCCGGGAACGCGCCAACGAACTCCTGGCCGACCCTGCCGAGCTGGACCGCCTCCTGGCCCTCGGCGCGGACAAAGCCCGCGGGATTGCCTCCGCCACCCTCGCCGACGTCTACTCCAAGGTTGGGTTCCTGCCCTACCGCGGTGCAGAGCAGGGAGTCCGCTAAATCCATGTGCGCCGCTGGTCAGCTCAACGTCCAGGCCGACTCCCACCAGGGTGCCGGTCCGGACGGTTCGCCCCAGCCCGCTGTCACCGGCACCGATTGCGGTGCCGGTGACGCCATGTGCGTTGGCGTGATCCTCGGATTCCCGCCGGACATCGCGCAGGAACTGCAGGATTGGCGGGCGTCGTTCGGCGACCCCATGGCCGAGGTCATTCCGGCGCACATCACCCTGATCACCACGACGCCCACGCAGGACTGGGAAGCCACCCGGGATCACGTTCGGGCGGTGGCGCAGACCCAGCCGCCATTCACCATCACCATTTCCGGTACCGGTTCCTTCCGTCCCGTCTCGCCCGTGGTGTTCGTGAACGTGGAGCAAGGCTTCGAGGAATGCGTGCAGCTCCACGAGAAACTGCAGTCCGGTCCCTTGGAGCGATTGCTGCCATTCCCGTACCATCCGCACGTCACTGTGGCCCACGATGTCGCCCAGGAAAATCTTGACGAGGCCGAAACGGTACTCAGTGATTACCGGGCCACCTTCCCAGTGGTTAGCATGGGACTTTACGAGCACGACACCAATGGAATTTGGCAGCTACGGGAAGAGCTCGACTTTGGCGGCGACAGTGACGAAGACCAGCAGGCGGAATCCACGTCAACAGGCGGACAGTCCTCCACTGCCAACTGAGCTGGCGAAACTCAAGCTCGAACTCCTCCACAAGCGGCAGGACTGGGGCCACAGCAAGCGCGCCGGTGACGGCTTGGCCAAGAGAGCGGGCGCGTTCTTTGCGTTGGCCCTCGCCAAGCTGAATACCAACCGGGCCATGCGATCCTTCCAGCACTACTCCCGGCAACACGGGCCGCTGTTGAGTGCCGGCATCGGCTTCAATATGTTCTTCTCGGTGACCGGCCTCCTGACCACCGGTTTCGCCATCGCGGGAATCGTCCTGGGCGGCAACCCGGTCCTGGAAGACGCCGTGATCCGCAGCGTGGCTTCGGCGGCGCCCGGCCTCCTGCAGGTCAACGGCGGGGAAGGCCTGGTGGACCCGCAGACGCTGTTGAACCCCTCCGGCCTCGGCTGGACAGCCGCCATTGCCGCCGTCGTCACCATCTTCACCTCGTTGGGCTGGATCGCTTCTGTGCGGGAGGGGCTGCGGGGTGTCATGCAGGCGGACCCCCTCCAGCGCAGCGCCGTGCTGCAGAAGCTCGTGGACGCCGGGACCTTGCTGCTCCTGGGGGTCATCCTGGTGGTCAGCGCCGGTGCCTCACTGGTATTCGGTACTGCTGCCGACTGGATTTTCGGCGTACTACGTTTGGACGAGTCGATCGCCGGTCCCATCGCCGCCGTCGTCAAGATCGTGGTTCCGCTCCTCTTGAACTGCGCGACGGCGGCAGTGTTGTTCCGCTTGGCAGGTGGACTGAAGCTGGGGCGCCAGAGCTTCCTGGAAGGGGTTGTCCTGGCAGGCGTGGGGACCACGGTCCTGCAGTTCTTCAGCACTGAACTCCTTGCCCGCGCGGGGAACAACCCGGTCCTGGCTTCCTTCGCGATCATCATCGGGTTGCTGATCTGGTTCAACCTGGTCAGCCAGGTGTACCTCGTCTCGGCAGCGTGGTCGGCCATTCGGGAGGCTGATGAGCAGGCAGGGGAGACGCCCCGCAAGAGGTTCCTCGGCGCCCGCCGGGCCACCCCGCAAACCTGACCGGCCACGAGGAGGCACCGTGAACAACCAGTTGTGGATTGCCTGCCTTGTTGGTGCCGCGGTGGGGCTGGTGGTAGGCCAGCTCGTGTTCAACTCACCCTTCTTGGGCATACTGATCGGCGTCGGCCTGGGCGCGCTGGTGGGCGCGTCCCTCGGCCCCAAACGCCCCTAGAAAACCAACGCGGGGTCACTTGCGGCCCATTCGGGTGCCCAACATGGGCCTTAAGTGACCCCGCGTCGCGTCCAGCTACGGGGCCTTCACCAAGCCCTCCCAGGCCACGGTCCAACCCGGCGGGAACCCGGGGGCGTGGCGTTCGGGTCCGTTGTCCCACCCGGCTGCCATCAACGCCACGGCCGCCAGCAAGCCACCGTTACCCGGCAGGTACAATGGCAGGGAATCGGTTTGCCGGTTGTGGCCGTTCGGCAGCACGGTGTTCTTTCCCGCGTCCAGCAGCAGCGCGTCCACCGCTGCTTCCGGGTCCTCCAAACGTGCTGCCGTCATGGCCATCACCGGGTAGTCCCAGCCCCAGGTGCTGGCCCAGTCCCAGTCCGCCAGCACGTCGTTGAGGGTTGCCCGCATGGTGTCCGGATCGATCAAGCCGGTCCTCGGCACGAAACCCAGGGCACACAACATGGACGGGTGGTCGGTGCGAATGGTGAAGGGCTCCACGTCGATCGCGGTGTACACCCCATCCACCACGTGGGGTTTGACCATACCGCCGGCCACGTCCTCCCAAGCGGCAACCGGCTCCAACCCCAGCCGGTCACGCCAGTCCGATGCGATGCCCAGCGCCCACTGCCAATAGGCCAGCTCGAACGTAGGGTTGCTGACCCTGCCGCGGATGGAACCGTAACTTTCCTGTGCGGGGACCAACGGCGGCCCGAGTTCGAACCCCCGCTGCGTCGGATGCGCAAAGCTGGCCATGAACGCTGCCGACTCGAACACAATCTCCGCGAATTCTTCCAGCACCTCGCGGCATGGGTTGGCCCGGTAGGCCAGTTCTGCGAGGTAGATGGGGTGCGGCTGCTGCCAGATCAGGAAGGTGCCGATGGTGCTGGGGCTCTCGCGTCCGTCCGGTCCAACCTGCTTGGGCCAACGCACTCCCTCGAATCCCTGTTGCTTGGCCGTTTGCCGGGACCTCTCCAACACCGTGGAGTACCAGCGAAGTGAAGGCAGCAACAGTTCCGTGCGGTTCCATTGCGCAAAGTGGGCAGCGTGCCACCAGTGCATTTCCAGGTGGAAACGGCCGCGCCACGAGTTGCACACCAGCCCCGTTTCCTGCGGCGGCAGCGAGCCCGAGCAGTTGATCGCCGTCAGGTACTGGGACAGGACAATCCGGCGCTCCAATTCCTTGGCCCGCGGGTCACTGGTGGCGTGCAGTTCGATCGCGCCACCGGAGTTCCAAAATTTCGGCCAGCCCGCGGCCGACGCTGCCGCGACGTCGCTGCCTGCCTCCAGTTCCAGTGAACGTACGACGCCGGACGCTGGCCCCGTGCCGAGGCTCGCCTCGGTTGCCGGCTGGGTCGCCGGTGCCGCCTGCCCGATTCCGGCATTGCCGCGCGGGATGCAGTCGCCGTCGCCCGCGGGGAGGAACGCAAAGGACAGGTCCAGGATGGAGCCCCGTCCGCCAGAGTCACTGTGGTCCCCGGCCCCTATACGGACCGAGTGCTGGCCCGTCTGTTCCACCTGCAGGCTTCTTCCGGTAATGACCACCTGATAGCGCGAATCATCCAGTTCCCGTTGCACCACCCAGCCCGTCTGCCCGGGATGTGTCGGGGTGGGCTGATTCAGGGTGGTTGTGTGCGCATCCGGCCTGCTCCAATCAGCGGCATCGTGCCAGGCCTCGGATCCGTACGGGAAGTCGACTCCGATCACCAGGCGGGGCCCCGTTCCCGGTGAGCCCAACGCAGCCGACTCCACGCGCAAGCCGAGCTGGTCGCGGTCCGGGTGGCACGCCGTCGTGACCGTCACGGGGTGGCCTGCCACGGTGAAGTGGCTGGTCACGATTCCAGACCAGAGGTCCAGTGTTTGTTCGGTTCCGGTGATCTCGGCCGGTGCGAGGGCGCGTTCCTCCCCGCCTTCCACCCACTTGAAGCCGATCCTGCCCAGGTCCAGGCGGTGCGCGTTGGCACGGAGCCACGTTTCGGCCCGGGAGGTTCCGGTTTCCCGGTCGTCCACGATGTCTCCCACCATGTCCACGTAGGGCACGGGGCCTCGGGGTGAGTCGTAGAGGACGGTGGACCCTGACAGGTCGTAGGAAGCTTCCGGCGGGACGGAGTGCCAGCCCCATTGTGCCTGGGTGCCAAGCAGTGTTCCGGGTGGAAGCTCGTCGCGGGCCCCCACGGGGTAGGAGCCGGGAAAGGTCTGCAGGCCAGTGAGGTCCATGGTGAAGGCGAATTCGCCATTGCCCACTGACACTGGGCTCCGTGGGTCCAGTTCCTGCTGCTTCACGTTGTGGCGCCTGACCAGCGACTCGCGGTCGATGCCGGCACCGGCAGGTTCCAGCACGACAGTGTCCTCCAGTTCACGCAGGGGGAAGAAAGCCGCACGCTCATCGGGGCTCTGGTTGGGCTGGTGCAAGGTCAGGAACAGGCTTCCGTCAAGTGTCCGGGCGATCATGCCGTGGCCGCCGTCCTTGCTCCACAGGGCTTCAGGCTCCTGGATCCAAGGGCCCAGCACCGTGCCGGATTGGCTGCGGGCGATCCCCATGGCATAGCCGTGGTCTCCGAAACTGGACCACAGCATGATGAGTTTGCCGCTGGCAAGCCTGTGGAGGAAAGGGCCGTCAGTGACGTAGACGGGTGCGGCCGTGTGGGACGGCTTGTGCAGGGGACGTGACCACGGAGCCTCGGAAGCCGTGAACAGGACCGTCGGTTCACCCACCGCGGTGCGCAGGTCCGGGCTGAGGCGCTGGGCCACCATGGCGCCGTCGTCGATCTGCTTCCACTCGTGGCAGAAAACCATCCACGGCTGTCCGGCGGCGTCCAGGTGGAGTGTTCCGTCCAGGGATTCCCAATCGGGTGGGGTCACCGGCCCGTCGCTCCACGGTGTGTACGGGCCCTCGGCCTGGTCGCTGGAAAGTATCTGGGTTCCCCGGAAATGACCCGGTGCGGTAAAGGTGGCAAACAGGTAGAAACGCCCCTGGTATTCATGGGCTTCGGGTGCCCAGTATTGCTCTTGGCTCCAGAAGCCGGGGTCCGGCCGGAAGGCGGAAACGGGCCCCTCCCATTCCTTGAGGTCGCTGCTCCGGTAGCAGTCGAATCCCGTGGCGGGACCCGACCAGATGTTCTTGTCGGTGCTGCCGAAGAGCAGGTATTCACCCGTTTCGGGAAGGGTGAGGACGTAGGGATCGCGGATCTGGATGTCGGTCAGTTTCAGGGTCAAGACGGGGCCTCCGGGAAGCTTCCTAAATAGTTAACGATCAGAACTATTGACGCATTTCGGTGCGCTTGATACGTTTCAGGAACCGTTTTCTGAGTCTGAAAGAAGCTTACCCAATGGCGCGTAAATCTCTAGGTAGTATCCGAAAATCCCTGGCATTCATAGCCGCACTGGGCCTGGCCGGCTTGGCCACAGGGTGTTCAGCAGGCAGCAACACCCAGGCCGAAAGCGGTCCGGTGGAGATCAGGTTCTCCTGGTGGGGGAACGCCGGCCGCGCAGAGCTGACCAACAAGGCAATCGCCGAATTCGAGGCAGCCAACCCCAACATCAAGGTCAAGCCGGAGTACGGCGATATTGGCGGATACTTCGACAAGCTGGCCACCCAGGTTGCCGCCAACGATGCTCCGGACGTCATCACCATGGGTGGCGCGTATCCGGCAGAATATGCCAACCGTGGTGCCCTCCTGGACCTGTCCAAGGTCAATGGCTCGCTGGACCTGTCCAAGCTGGACCAGGGCGCCTTGGAGAACGGCCAAGTGAAAGGCACGCAGTACGGTGTGTCGACGGGAGCCAACGCCTTGGCGATCGTCGTGAACCCGGCCGTGTTCCAGGCGGCCGGAGTTTCCCTCCCGGATGACAGCAAGTGGAGCTGGGACGACTTTGCCCGCATCGCCGGTGACATTACGTCCAAGAGCCCCAAAGGAACCTACGGCACGGCCACCGTCCTGACCCACGACTCACTCGATGCCTTCGCCCGCCAACGCGGACAGTCCCTCTACACCCAGGACGGACAGCTTGGGTTGGACAAGGGTACGGTCCAGGCCTACTTCGACTATTCGCTCAAGCTGAGTGAATCAGGGGCTGCTCCGAGTGCCTCCGAGACTGTCGAGAAGCTTAACGTCAGCACCGAACAAACGCTCATGGGCATGGGCAAGGCCGGCATGATGCTCACGTGGAGCAACTCGCTCTCAGCGCTCAGCAAGGCATCCGGTGCCGAGCTCAAGCTCCTCAAGCTGCCGGGGGAGACGCCCACGCCGGGTATCTGGCTCCAGTCCTCGCAGTTCTACACCATCTCGGCCCGCAGCAAGCACGCGGATGCTGCTGCCAAGCTGGTGAGTTTCCTGGTGAACAATGAGTCGGCGGCCAAGATCATCCAGAGCGACCGGGGCGTGCCCAGCAACTCGGGCATGCGCACCGCCATCCAGGACCTGCTGACTCCGCAGGGAAAGGTTGAGGCGGCCTACATCGACCAGATCGGCAAGATGGACTTCGCACCCACCTACATCGGCCCCACGGGTTCCACAGCGGTCTCCGAAATCACGGCGCGAATCAACACCGAGGTCCTCTTCAAGCGGCTGAGCCCGGACAAGGCAGCCGAGCAGTGGATCAGCGAGAGCAAAGCCGCCATCGGCAAGTAGCCACCCAACTGGGGGACAGCAAGCGCTCTACTGAGGCGTCAGTGGAACGTTTGGTGTCCCCTACTTGGGTGGGCCGGGCGGTCAGCCGGCGTCGCGGACTTCGAGGTACGGGTCAGCCCACGCACCGATGATCCGTGCCACACGGGCGGCCTGCCCCTTACCCGTGAGCAGGTGTTCGCTGCCCTCCAGCGAAATGAAGCTGCGGGGATGCCGGGCGGTGCGGAAGATCTCGCTGGCATTGTCGATTCCCACCGTGTTGTCCGTGGGGGAGTGCATCACCATCAGCGGCTTATGGAGGGTTCGTATGCAGTCGCGCAGGTCGGCCCGCTCCACGTCTTCCACGAAATGCCGGCGGATCTCCATGGGACGTCCGCCCAGGTCCACTACAGCGGATCCGTCCCGCAGGATGGCGTCGATTTCGGCGTCGAACATGTGCTCCACGTGCTTGGGTTCATAAGGTGCCCCAACGGTCACTACGGCATTCAGCCCTGGAATGTCCCGGGCAGCAGCCAGTACGGCCGCCCCGCCGAAAGAGTGGCCCACCAGCAGCGAAATGGCCCGGCCCTGCTCCTTCATGAAGGCGCCAGCCAGGATCGTGTCCGCCACCTTGACGCTGAAGGACCCCGCCGACCATTCGCCCTCCGAGCCGCCCAGCCCCAGGTTGTCGAAGCGCAGCATGCCGACGCCCTGCTCGGCCAGGCCCTTGCAGATGCGCGAGGCGGCCGGGCTGTCCTTGCCCAGCGTCAGGCCATGCGAGTACACACCCCAGCCCCGGACGGGACCTTCGGGCACGTCGACGATTCCCGCCAAGGCATCGCCCGTGCTTCCCGTGAAGGTGATTTTCTCGGAGCGTGACACGCTGCCTCCTTGTTGTTCGGACGCCCGGCTCGGAGCGTCTCAACTGTTGATTAAAGCCCGACGGCGCCGCTCACCAGCAGTGGTGGGCGGCGCCGTCGTCGTGCTGTCCTTGGGGAACGGCTGACTAGATCTTGCGCGACAGGATAGCCTGCTTGACCTCGGCGATGGCCTTGGTGACCTGGATGCCACGCGGGCAAGCCTCGGAGCAGTTGAAGGTGGTGCGGCAGCGCCACACGCCTTCCTTGTCGTTGAGGATTTCCAGGCGCATGTCGCCGGCGTCATCACGGGAGTCGAAGATGAAGCGGTGGGCGTTGACGATCGCTGCCGGGCCGAAGTACTGGCCATCGGTCCAGAAGACCGGGCAGGACGAGGTGCAGGCAGCGCACAGGATGCACTTGGTGGTGTCGTCGAAGCGCTCACGGTCCTCGACGGACTGCAGGCGTTCCTTGGTGGGCTCGTGGCCCTTGTTGATCAGGAACGGCATCACTTCGCGGAAGGACTGGAAGAAGGGTTCCATGTCCACGATCAAGTCCTTCTCCACCGGGAGGCCCTTGATGGGCTCAACGGTGATGGGCTTGGTGGTGTCCAGGTCCTTCAGCAGCGTCTTGCAGGCCAGGCGGTTGCGGCCGTTGATGCGCATGGCATCGGAACCGCACACGCCGTGCGCGCAGGAGCGGCGGAACGAAACCGTGCCGTCCATCTCCCACTTCACCTTGTGCAGGGCATCCAGCACACGGTCCGTGCCGTACATGGTCAGCTTGTAGTCGTCCCAGCGGGCTTCGTCGGAGATCTCGGGATCGTACCGGCGGACGCGCAGGGTGATGTGGAACGTGGGGATTTCCCCGCCGCCGCCAACGCCCGCAGGAAGTTCGATCTTGGAAGCGGGTTCTGCCATTTCGGTAGTCATTAGTACTTACGCTCCATCGGCTCGTAACGGGTGAAGACAACGGGCTTGGTCTCAAGACGGATGCCCGCAACGGATTCGGCCGACGAGGCGGCAGTGACGGAGTTGTCCAGGTAAGCCATGGAGTGCTTCATGAACTTCTCGTCGTCGCGGTCCGGGAAGTCCTCGCGGTAGTGGCCACCACGGGACTCTTCACGGTGCAATGCACCAACGGTCATGACCTTGGCCATGTCGAGCAGGAAGCCCAGTTCCACGGCTTCCAGGAGGTCCAGGTTGAAGCGCTTGCCCTTGTCCTGGACAGTGACGTTCTTGTAGCGCTCTTCGAAGGAAGCGATGTCGCTGAGGACCTGCTGCAGCGATTCCTTGGTGCGGAACACCTGCATGTTGGCATCCATGGTGTCCTGCAGTTCCTTGCGGATCTGGGCCACGCGCTCGGTGCCGGTGCCGTTGAGCAGGCCGGACAGGATGCCACGGGTCATGGCTTCCGGATCTTCGGGAAGCTCAACGAAATCCGCCGTCTTGGAGTACTCGGCAGCAGCAACGCCGGCGCGCTTGCCGAAGACGTTGATGTCCAGCAGTGAGTTGGTGCCAAGGCGGTTGGAGCCGTGGACGGAAACGCAAGCAACTTCACCGGCAGCGAAGAGGCCCGGAACCACGGTGTCGTTGTCCTGGAGGACCTCGGTTGCGATGTTGGTGGGGATGCCACCCATGGCGTAGTGGGCCGTGGGGAACACGGGAACCGGATCCGTGAACGGTTCCACACCCAGGTAGGTGCGGGCGAACTCGGTGATGTCCGGAAGCTTGGCTTCGATGTGCTCGGGCTCAAGGTGCGTCAGGTCAAGGAGTACGTAGTCCTTGTTCGGGCCACAGCCGCGGCCTTCGCGGACCTCGTTGGCCATGGCGCGGGCCACGATGTCACGGGGTGCGAGGTCCTTGATGGTGGGGGCATAGCGCTCCATGAAGCGCTCACCCTCGGAGTTACGCAGGATGGCACCTTCACCACGTGCACCCTCGGTGAGGAGGATGCCCAGGCCGGCCAGGCCGGTCGGGTGGAACTGGAAGAACTCCATGTCCTCCAGCGGAATGCCGCGGCGGAAGGCGATGCCCATGCCGTCACCGGTGAGGGTGTGGGCGTTGGAGGTGGTCTTGAAGACCTTGCCGGCGCCACCGGAAGCGAACACCACGGACTTGGCCTGGAAGACATGCAGTTCGCCGGAAGCGAGGTCGTAGGAGACCACGCCGGCAACGCGCTTCTGCTTGTAGGGAGTACCGTCTTCGCGTACTGCGTCTTCTTCGACGATCAGCAGGTCAAGGACGTAGTACTCGTTGTAGAACTCAACGTTGTGCTTGACGCAGTTTTGGTACAGCGTCTGCAGGATCATGTGGCCGGTACGGTCGGCGGCGTAGCACGCACGGCGGACGGGGGCCTTGCCGTGATCGCGGGTGTGGCCACCGAAACGGCGCTGGTCGATCCGGCCTTCGGGCGTGCGGTTGAACGGCAGACCCATTTTTTCCAGGTCCAGCACGGCGTCGATGGCTTCCTTCGCCATGACCTCGGCTGCGTCCTGGTCAACCAGGTAGTCGCCACCCTTGATGGTGTCAAAGGTGTGCCATTCCCAGTTGTCTTCTTCGACGTTGGCCAGTGCTGCACACATGCCACCCTGGGCCGCACCGGTGTGCGAACGGGTGGGGTAGAGCTTGGTCAGTACCGCTGTGCGTGCGCGCTGACCGGACTCGATCGCGGCGCGCATGCCGGCGCCACCTGCACCGACAATGACGACGTCGTACTTATGGACCTGCATACCAGATGCTCTCTCTTTCAAAAATTCAGATGGTCGGCGGAGCCTGCTCCGCTAAGTCAGGTGCGGCCTTGGAACAGGCCCACCGGAGGAGCCGCTACGGCGCCGGGCAGAAACCGCCGGGCAGCTGGACACCGTCGACGACGGGGCACGGGTTGAAGGTGAAGATCACCAGGGTGCCGAGAATGACGATCACCGCAGTAGCTGCGTACAGGACCACCTTGAGCCAGAAGCGGGTGGAATCCTTTTCCGCGTAGTCATTGATGATGGTGCGGACGCCGTTGGTGCCGTGGAGCATGGCCAGCCAGAGCATGGCGAGGTCCCAGAACTGCCAGAAGGGATCTGCCCACTTGCCTGCCACGAAGCCGAAGTCGATCGCGTGGATGCCTTCGCCCACCAGGAGGTTCACGAACAGGTGGCCGAAGATGAGCACCACCAGGACGATGCCGGAGAGGCGCATGAAGAGCCAGGCGATCATTTCGAAGTTGCCGCGGCTGCTGCCGGTCCGGTTGTACTTCGGGGCGATCTTGCCCGAACGGGGGGACTGGATGGTGGTCATGGCTTAGTGGCCTCCCAGCGCGAGGGAAAGGTGGCGGATGGCGAACCCTGCGAACGTAACCAGCCACAGCGCAAGTACGACCCACAGCAGTTGGCGCTGGTATTTTGCGCCCTTCTTCCAGAAGTCGATGGCGATCACGCGCAGGCCGTTGAAGGCGTGGAAGATGATCGCAGCGACCAGGCCCGTTTCACCCAGGGCCATCAGGGGGTTCTTGTAGGCGCCGATAACGGCGGTGTAGGCCTCAGGGGACACGCGCACCAATGAGGTGTCCAGCACATGGACCAACAAGAAGAAAAAGATCACTACACCGGTAATACGGTGTCCAACCCAGGACCACATGCCTTCACGGCCGCGGTACAAGGTGCCAGCTGGTTTTGTCGGCACTGAATAAACCTTCCTGCAACACAGCGGCGCTGGCATGGGATCCACGCGGGGGGAACGCCTGCTGCGAGAGCACTCGTAGCTCACGCCTAAATCTAGGCTTCGCTAACAGCTTATTCAATTTAGGACCGGCTTCTCTGCTTGTTAATTCTGTGTTTCCCGCCCGGGATTCCGGGAATTTTTCCGCTGCATGAGACTAATGCCACATGTGTGGCGCGCGGCGGGGCCCGGCAGCTGTGTCCGATAAAGTGTTGAGGTGAGTACAGAAGACGCGACATTCCCGGAATCACCCTTGGACCGCTTCCATGCAGTCATTCCGGCCGGCGGCGTGGGAACCAGGCTGTGGCCACTCTCGCGTGCCGCGGCACCGAAGTTCCTCCATGACCTGACCGGTTCCGGCAGCACTCTGTTGAGGGCAACCTACGATCGCCTCGAGCCCCTGGCCGGCGAGCGGGTCCTGGTGGTAACGGGCCAGGCACACAGGGCCGCCGTGTGCCGCCAGCTTCCCGAGGTAGGGGACGACGAACTGGTCCTCGAAAGCGAACCCAAGGATTCCGGCGCGGCCATTGGCCTGGCCGCGGCCATCCTCCACCAGAGGAACCCGGAGACCATCATGGGCTCCTTCGCTGCCGACCAGGTGATCAGCCCGGACGAGCTCTTCCAGGACACGGTCCGTGAGGCGATCTTCACCGCGGCCACCGGCAAGATCGTCACCATCGGCATCAAGCCCACACACCCGTCCACCGGCTTCGGCTACATCCGGTCCGGCAAGGAACTTAAGGTCGACGGTGCCCCCAACGCCCTGGCCGTCGCGGAATTCGTGGAGAAGCCCAGCGAGGACGTTGCCCGCAAATACGTCGAGGCCGGCGACTACGTCTGGAACGCGGGCATGTTCGTTGCCCCGGTAGCCCTCATGCTCCAGCACCTGGAAGCCAACCAGCCCGAGCTCTTCGCAGGCATCCAGGAGATTGCGCAGGCCTGGGACACTCCGGAGCGTGACGAGGTAACGGCACGCGTGTGGCCCACCTTGCCCAAGATTGCCATTGACTACGCCGTTGCCGAGCCCGCAGCGGCAGCCGGCGATGTCGCCGTCGTACCTGGTACTTTCCGCTGGGACGACGTCGGTGACTTCGCCGCCATCGGGCGCCTTAACAATGCCGGCGACGTTGACGAGGTGACCGTCCTTGGCGAAGGTGCGCGTGTCTTCGCCGAAAACGCCAGCGGCGTGGTTGTCTCGGACACCAAGCGCGTGATCGCACTGATCGGCATCAAGGACGTAGTCATCGTGGACACCCCCGATGCCCTCCTGGTGACCACCAAGGAACACGCACAGCGGGTCAAGGGTGCCGTTGACGCCCTGAAGGCCAGCGGCGACACGGACGTGCTGTAGCCCGGTCCCTATAACTTAAGCCGCCTCATTGGTTGTCCTGCGCCTGAACGCAACGTAACCAAGAGGTGGCTTTCGTTCTTCCGGGGCCGCGCATGGCTAGAGTTGTGACGTGCGCAATTACACGACTGAAACCGAGCCCACGCCCGTTGTAGGTCCTTGGGTTGACGAGCTGTTGCCCGGACTTATCGAATTCAGGCGGGACCTGCACGCGCACCCTGAACTTTCCTTCAAGGAGTTCCGCACCACGGACAAGCTCGTGGAGCGGCTCGAGGCCGCCGGGTTGAAACCGCGTCGCCTCGAGAACACTGGCCTGACGGTGGATGTGGGGGACGGGCCCATTGCCACGGCCCTCCGCGGCGACATCGACGCGCTGCCGATCATCGAGGACACCGGCCTGCCGTTCGCATCCAAGAACCACGGCGTCACACACGCGTGCGGCCACGATGTCCACACCACCACCATGCTGGGCATCGCCTTGACGCTGCAGCGCATGCACAAGAACAATCCACTGGGCGGCACGGTCCGCATCATCTTCCAACCGGCCGAGGAAACCATGCCCGGCGGGGCGTTGTCCTGCATCGAGCAAGGCGTGCTGCAGGGTGTTCCCCGTATCCTGGCGCTGCACTGCGACCCCAGGATCAACGTGGGCCAGATCGGTACCCGCATCGGTGCGATCACCTCGGCGTCGGACACCATCAAGATTGAGTTGACGGGCCGCGGCGGGCACACGTCCCGGCCCCACCTGACCGAAGACCTGGTGTTCGCACTGGCCCAGATTGCCATCAACGTCCCGGCAGTCCTGTCGCGCCGGGTGGATGTCCGCAGCGGGGTTTCCGTGGTGTGGGGCCAGATCTCTGCAGGCTCAGCCCCCAATGCCATCCCGGGCAGCGGCTACATGGCCGGGACCATGCGTTGCCTGGACCGCGATGCATGGCACAGCGCCGGAGAGCTGCTGGACGACGTCGTGAAGCAGGTTGCCGCCCCGTATGGCGTGGACGTTCACTTGGAACACACCCGTGGCGTTCCTCCCGTGGTCAACTCCGAGCACGAGACGGCGCTGATCGAGGCCGCTGCCCGGGCGGAACTTGGCGAAAACGCCGTGGTCCTGACCCCGCAGTCCATGGGTGGCGAGGACTTCGCCTGGTTCCTCGCGGACCTCCCCGGCGCCATGATGCGCTTGGGCACCCATACACCCGGCGGCGAGGAGTACGACCTCCACCGTGGGGACTTCATCGTGGACGAGCGGGCCTTGGGCTACGCGGTCCGCGTCCTGACGGCTGCGGCCCTCCGGACCATCCGGGACCTCCAGAACTAGACCCAACTGAGTCGCAGTAGATGCCGTTTTGAACCCTCATAACGGCATCTATTGCGACTCAGTTGGGTGCACTTGGCTAGATTGAGTTGTGCACAATTCAATTGTGCGCTACCGTTTTACCCATGAGTGATGCTCCCCGCCTCCGCCACCAGGTCTGCTTTGCGCTGTACTCGGCATCGAAAGCCGCGACGGCGGTCTACCGCCCCGTGCTGGACGATCTGGGCCTGACGTATCCGCAGTACCTGGTGATGCTGGTCCTGTGGGAGCAGGAGCCGCGTAGCGTGCGCGAGTTGGGGGCCGAGCTCGGCCTGGATTCCGGGACCCTCTCGCCGCTCCTTAAGCGCCTTGAGGCACTCGGCCTCGTGGAGCGCCGCCGGTCCGCCGAGGACGAACGCCGTGTGGACGTGGTCCTCACGGAGGCAGGGAGCAGGCTGAGCGAGCGTGCGGAAGCCGTTCCGCAGCGCCTCGCTGACGCCGCAGGACTGTCTGCCGCGGAGATCCAGCAATTGCACGCCACCCTCGGCAAGCTCACTGCGGCCCTGCAGAAGTCACTCTGAAGACTTCACAAGAGAAGAAGATTTCACACCGGAAAGGGACACTACCCATGAAGACCCTCTACACAGCCGAGGCTCTTGCCTCCGGCGAAGGCCGCGACGGCAACGCCCGCACCAACGACGGCAAGCTTGACGTCGCCCTGGCAAGCCCGGTGGAACTGGGCGGCAACGGCCAGGGAACCAACCCGGAGCAGTTGTTCGCGGCCGGATACGCGGCCTGCTTCCACTCTGCGCTGCGCCTGGTGGGCCGGAAGGAACGCGTTGACCTGACGGACTCCGCCGTCGCTGCCAAGATCCACTTCGGTGCTTTGACCGACAGTGAAGGCTACGGCCTGGCTGCCGAACTCGAAATCGCGTTGCCCGCCCTGGGCAAGGAAAAGGCCGAGGAGCTCATGGCCAAGGCGCACAAGATTTGCCCCTATTCCAATGCGACCCGTGGCAACATCGCCGTGGACCTCAAGCTCGTGGAGTTCGCAGCATGAGCGCCCTGACGCAGGACGTACCTGCCGCAACCCGCGAAATCCAGCTCGCCTCCCGACCCTCCGGGCGGCCAGTTCCGGAGAACTTCCGCTTGGCCGAGGCCGGGCTTCCCCAGCTGGAGGACGGGCAGGTCCTGGTGAAGAACCAATTCATGTCCGTGGATCCCTACATGCGCGGCCGCATGAACGACGCAAAGTCGTACTCGGCACCCTTCCGCCTCGATGCAGCGCTCGACGGCGGTGCGGTGGGTGAGGTGATCGCGTCCCGTTCGGACGCGCACAAGGTGGGTGACGTCGTCGTGCATCAGCTGGGATGGCGTGAGCACGCGGTGGTTGACGCCGCAACGGCCACCACGGTGCCGGCGGGGATTGCGCCCGCATCGGCGTTCCTCGGTGCGTTGGGCATGACCGGCCTGACCGCTTATGCCGGACTGCTCAAGGTGGCAGAGTTCAAGGAAGGCGACGTCGTCTTCGTCTCCGGTGCTGCCGGTGCCGTGGGTTCCATGGTGGGACAGATCGCCAAGGCCATGGGTGCCGGCAAGGTGATTGGCAGTGCGGGCTCGGCAGCCAAGGTCGCCAGGCTCTTGGAGCTTGGCTTCGACGCCGCTTTCAACTACAACGACGCTCCCGTGCTTGAGCAGCTGAGTGAGGCGGCGGGGGAGCGCGGCATCGATGTCTATTTCGACAACGTTGGCGGCGAGCACCTCGAGGCGGCCCTGGCTACGCTCAACGTTGGCGGTCGGGTTGCCATGTGCGGGGCCATTGCGCAGTACAACTCCACCGAGCCGCCGGCTGCGCCGCGGAACCTTGCCGTGGCCATTGGCAAGCAGTTGACGCTTCGCGGTTTCCTGGTGGGCGGCCAGCGGCAGCATGCTGCGGAGTTCCGGCAGAAGATGGCCGGTTGGTTGGCCGATGGCACCGTGAGCTACGACGAGACGATCGTGGATGGACTGGAAAACGCGCCGCATGCCTTCATCGATCTGCTGGACGGAATGAACACCGGAAAGATGCTGGTCCGCCTGTGACGCATGCCCCTGCCTACTGATTGGTAACAAAAAGTCAACGATCTGGGGCAGGGGCCAGCTTTGTGCTATCTCCGTGTGGTGTACGCCACTAGGGTGGTGGTTATCAATGCGCTACGGCGCAATGCTGCGAAGCATCAGTGAAAACAGAATTTCTGCCCCGGGGTTTTGGAAACGGACACTCATTGACCACCAGTCGTAGCGATCATCACTTTCTTCCTGGAGGAACATTGAAGAAACCACTGCGTGCCACCCTGAAGCGCGGTTCGATGGCCGGTGTGGCCACCTTGGGCGCCAGCGCGCTCCTGCTCAGCGGCTGCGGACAGGCTCCCGACGCCGGCTCCGCCAGCAATACCGCCAGCAACTACACCGGTTGCATCGTCTCCGACTCCGGTGGGTTCGACGACCAGTCCTTCAACCAGTCCTCCTTCGAGGGCCTCAAGAAGGCCGAAAAGGATCTGGGCATCACCGTAAAGTCCGCGGAGTCCAAAGCCAACAGCGACTTCGAGACCAACCTGAACGGCATGGTGTCGGCCAACTGCAACATGACCATCACGGTCGGGTTCCTCCTCGGTGACGCCACCAAGGCTGCTGCCGAGAAGAATACGGACAAGCACTTCGCCATCATCGACTACTCGTACCAGACCCCCATCGCCAACGTGAAGCCGGTTGTCTATGACACCGCCCAGGCCGCCTACCTGGCCGGCTACGCCGCTGCCTCGGCCACCAAGACCGGCAAGGTGGGAACCTTCGGTGGCATTAAGCTGCCCACGGTCACCATCTTCATGGACGGCTTCTACGACGGCGTCCAGGCCTACAACAAGGCCAAGGGCAAGACCGTCCAGGTTGTCGGTTGGGACAAGGCCACGCAGGACGGCTCGTTCACCGGTGACTTCGAAAAGCAGGACACCGGAAAGCAGATCACCAAGAACCTGCTGGACCAGGGCGCGGACATCGTGATGCCCGTAGCCGGACCCGTTGGCAAGGGTGCAGGCGCTGCCCTGAAGGAAGCAAAGGCGGCCGGCAAGGACGTCAAGCTCATCTGGGTTGACTCCGATGGCTTCCTCACCGCTCCCGAATACAAGGACCTGATGCTGACCTCCGTGGTCAAGCAGATGGGCGAAGCCGTGGAGACCGTGGTGAAGGACGACAAGGACGGCAAGTTCAGCAACGAAGCCTATGTTGGCACGCTGGCCAACGACGGCGTGGCGATCGCCCCGTTCCACGATCTTGACTCGGCCATCTCCGCCGAGACCAAGAGCGAACTCGATGCCCTGAAGGCGGACATCATCTCCGGGAAGCTGAAAGTCGAATCGGCGGCCAGCCCCAAGAAGTAGCAACTCCTGGACGCGCCGCCAGTACCGTTCCCCGGTACTGGCGGCTCGTTTTTGCCCTGACGTAGGCTGCTGCCATAGGTAGTGAGCAGTGCAGCCGTCCCTCGGACTCAAAGAACGGTGGGAGTTGTGAAACTCGAATTAAAGGGGATCTCGAAAGCGTTCGGGAGCTTCTACGCCAACCAAGACATCGACCTCGTGGTCGAATCCGGCCAGATCCATTGCCTCCTCGGCGAGAATGGTGCCGGAAAATCAACCCTCATGAATGTGCTGTACGGCCTCTATGAACCTACAGCCGGCCAAATCCTGGTGGATGACCAGCCCGTGAACTTCCGCGGTCCTGGCGATGCCATGGCAGCGGGAATCGGCATGGTGCACCAGCACTTCATGCTGGTCCCGGTGTTTACCGTCGCCGAAAACGTGGCGCTCGGTGCCGAGCCGACCTCCTTCGGTGGGGTCCTCAGCATGGATGAAACCCGCCGCAGGATCCGCGAGATCTCGGCGAAGTACGGCTTCGACGTGGACCCGGACGCCCTGGTGGAAGACCTGCCCGTGGGTGTCCAGCAGCGCGTGGAGATCATCAAGGCGCTGGTGCGCGAGGCCAAGGTACTCATCCTGGATGAGCCCACGGCGGTCCTGACGCCGCAGGAAACCGATGAGCTCCTGGACATCATGCGCCAGCTCAAAGCCAGCGGGACCTCCATCGTGTTCATCTCCCACAAGTTGCGGGAAGTGAAGGCCGTTTCGGACGTCATCACCGTGGTCCGGCGCGGCAAGGTGGTGGGCGATGCCCCGCCAACCGCTTCGGCCACCGAACTTGCCTCCATGATGGTGGGCCGTCCCGTCAGCCTGAGCCTGGACAAGGCGCCGGCCCAGCCCAAGGAGACCACGTTCGTCGTCGAGAATCTCACCGTCCGTGCCCCCAACGGCACCAATGTTGTGGATGGAATCAGCTTCGACATCGCCCAAGGCGAGATCCTCGCCGTCGCCGGTGTCCAAGGCAACGGCCAAACAGAACTTACCGAGGCGATCCTTGGCGTGCAGGAACACGTCACCGGTTCGGTCACCCTTGACGGCAAGCAGCTCCTGGGGTTGCCGGTGAAGGATGTCCTGCGTTCAGGTGTGGGCTTTGTTCCTGAAGACCGGACAGTCGACGGCCTGGTGGGACCGTTCTCCGTTGCCGAGAACCTCGTCCTTGACCTCTATGACCAGGCACCTTTCGCCAGCGGCGTGAGCATGAAGCCCGCCAAGGTGGCGGACAATGCCAAGGCCAAGATCGAGGAGTTCGATATCCGGACTCCGTCGGCAGGTGCCGCGGCAGGGACCCTCTCCGGCGGTAACCAACAAAAAGTGGTCATGGCCCGTGAACTGTCCCGCCCGTTGCGGCTGTTCATTGCCAGCCAGCCCACCCGCGGCGTGGACGTTGGCTCCATTGAATTCCTGCACAAGCGCATCGTCGCCGAGCGCGATGTTGGAACGCCCGTGATGATCGTCTCCACGGAGCTCGATGAAGTCATGGAACTCGCAGACCGCATTGCCGTGCTTTACAAGGGCAAGCTCGTGGGCATTGTTCCCGCCGGGACTCCCCGCGACACCCTCGGCCTCATGATGGCCGGCGTCAGCCCGGAAGGGGGCTCCGATGACAACCAATGACCAGACCAGCAGTGACCAGACCAGCAGCGACCAGTCCAAGAAGGACCCAACACCCCAGGAATCCACCGCTGATGCCCAGGCGGCGGATGTCGCCCTGGACACAGCAGGCGGCACCCTGGAGCCGTCGATCGTGCCGGTCTCCTCGCAGAGCGGGGACATCGGGCACCAGCAGGGCAGCCTGTTCCGCAAGATCGTCATGGGCAACGGGTTCGTTTCCGTCCTCGCCGTGATCGTGGCGCTGATCCTCGGTGGCCTCTTGATCGCCAGTACGGACGCCCGCGTGGCAAGGACCGCCGGCTACTTCTTCGCCCGGCCCACGGACTTCCTGCTGGCCCTGTGGGACGCCATGACCAAGAGCTACGTGGCGCTCTTCCAAGGGGCCGTGTTCAACACGCGCCAGGGCTTCATGCCGCTGCTGGAAACCATGACCGTGGCTACGCCGCTGATCTGCGCCGGGCTGGGCGTTGCCCTGGCCTTCCGTGCCGGTTTGTTCAACATCGGCGCCCAGGGGCAGATCATCATCAGCGCCACCCTGGCCGCCTACGTTGGCTTCACCTGGCACTTGCCCTTCGGCCTGCACCTCCTGGTGGTCATCATCATGGGCGTCCTAGGTGGCGCAGTGTGGGGTGGAATCGTTGGTGTCCTGAAGGCCCGGACGGGCGCGCATGAGGTCATCGTGACCATCATGCTGAACTATGTTGCCCTGTTCCTGCTGGACTTCCTCCTCAACACGGCAGCGTTCCGTCGGCCGGGAGACAACAGCCCCATCTCGCCAAGGCTGGACGAATCGGCTACCTACCCGGTACTGATCCCTGGCTCGCGGCTGCACCTCGGTTTCCTCGTGGCCGTGTTGCTGACCTACGGCGTGTGGTGGATGCTCAACCGGTCCACCATCGGCTTTGAATTCCGTGCCGTCGGCGCCAACCCCGCCGCAGCGCGGACGGCCGGCGTCAAAGTTCCCCGCGCCACCATCCTGGTGATGGCCTTCGCGGGAGCCCTGGCGGCCTTCGGCGGCGTGGCACAGGTTGCCGGAACGGAGAAAGTCCTCACCGGTGGCGTTGCCGCCCAGATCGGCTTCGACTCCATCACGGTTGCCCTGCTGGGCCGCAGTACTCCGTGGGGCACGTTCTTCGCCGGGCTGTTGTTCGGTGCGTTCCGGGCCGGCGCAGTCCAGATGCAGATCCAGACGGGAACACCGATCGACATTGTCCTGGTGGTCCAGTCGCTCATCGTCCTGTTCATTGCCGCTCCGCCGCTGATCCGGTCCCTCTTCCGGCTTGACAGCAAGAAGAAGAAAAACAAGAAAGCGGCACCGAATGCCGCCGTTGCCACCGGAGGTGCCAAGTGAGCGCTACAACCACTGCTCCGCGGGCTGGAGCAACCGCACTGCCGGGCGCGCGCCCCTCGTTGAAGGTTCCCGTTTCCCTGGGTGTCCTCGCCCTGCTGGCCCTGGTCTTCTTCGGACTGCTCGGCCCCGGACAGACTGCCGAAATGAAGATCAGCGATCCCGGCGACAGTGTCCAGGTTCCGGCCCTCATGATTCCCGGCCAGGTAGGCGGGGTGGTGTTGGCCATCCTGCTGCTGGCCATGGCGGCCTACTCGATCTACCTCTGGACGCGCGGAGAACGCTCGCCCAAGTGGTTGCCGATCGCGTTCGCCGTGGTGTTCGTCTTCGCCCTGCTCGTGTGGATCGTGGCCGGTGCCCGCCAGCCATCCATCTCCCTTGCCGGCCTCGTGGCGGGTTCAGTGACACTGGCCGTTCCCTTGGTGTTCGGTTCGTTGTCCGGCGTCCTGTGTGAACGGGTTGGCGTGGTCAACATCGCCATCGAGGGCCAGTTGCTGGGCGGAGCCTTCACGGCCGCGCTCGTGGCTACCGTGACGGGCAGCCCCTACATCGGCCTGCTCGCTGCTGCGGCAGCAGGTGCCGCGGTGTCCATGGTGCTGGCAGTGTTCAGCATCAAGTACCTGGTCAACCAGATCATTGTGGGCGTTGTCCTGAACGTTTTGGTCTCGGGCCTCACGGGCTTCCTGTTCGGCACGGTCATGGCTCCGAACAAGGACCAATTCAATACCCCCGGCCGCCTGGACATCCTTCCGATTCCGCTGCTTTCCGATATCCCCATCATTGGCCCGATCCTCTTTGAACAGTCGATCGCCGGCTACCTGATGTATGTTGCCGTGGCAGTGGTGTGGTTTGGGCTGTTCAAGACCCGCTGGGGCCTGCGTGTCCGTGCAGTGGGCGAGCATCCCCAGGCGGCAGACACCCTGGGCATCAACGTCAACGCCACCCGCTTCTGGAACGTCACGCTGGGCGGCGCCATTGCCGGCATCGGCGGGGCAGTCTTCACGTTGGTGACCATCGACTCCTTCACCAAGGAGATCTCCGGCGGCCGAGGCTTCATTGCCCTTGCGGCGTTGATTTTCGGCCGATGGAACCCCATCGGCGCCTTCCTGGCCTCGCTGCTGTTCGGCTTCGCGTACAACCTGCAGTCCATCCTGGGCATCATCGGAACTCCGGTGCCCAGCCAGTTCATGGCCATGCTGCCGTACCTGGTGACCATCTTCGCCGTCGCCGGCTTGGTGGGCAGGTCGCGGCCACCCGCGGCCAGCGGCATACCGTACGTGAAGGGTTGACGGATGCGCGACGTCGATTGGCGGCTCCTGGAGGACGCCGCCAAGGAGGCCATGGGAAAGGCCTACGCACCGTACTCGAAGTTCCCGGTGGGGGCCGCGGCCCTCACCGAAGACGGCAGGGTCATCAGCGGCTGCAACGTGGAGAACGCCAGCTACGGCCTGACCCTGTGCGCCGAGTGCGCCCTGGTGGGGCAACTGCACATGAGCGGCGGTGGCAGGATCGCGGCATTCTACTGCGTGGATGGCCAAGGGAACGTCTTGATGCCCTGCGGCCGCTGCCGCCAGTTGCTGTACGAATTCCGCGCACCCGGCATGCAGCTCATGACCACCCAAGGCATCAAAACCATGGACCAGGTGCTGCCTGACGCCTTCGGTCCGGAACACCTGGAGGAAAACACGTGACCAGTACCGAAGCGTTCGACGCCGTCCAGATCATCACCATCAAAAGGGACAAGGGCACCTTGACGCCCGAGCAGATCGACTGGACCATCGATGCCTACACCCGGGGCGTCATTGCCGAGGAACAGATGGCGGCGCTCAACATGGCCATCCTCCTGAACGGGATGGACCGGGAAGAGATCTCGCGCTGGACGTCCGCCATGATCGCCTCGGGGGAGCGGATGGACTTTTCGTCGCTGACAACGCCCGACGGCGGCAGGAAGGCTACCAGCGACAAGCATTCCACAGGTGGGGTGGGGGATAAAATCACGCTCCCGCTTGCGCCGTTGGTGGCTGTTTTCGGGGTGGCCGTCCCGCAGCTTTCGGGCCGCGGCCTGGGCCACACCGGCGGCACGTTGGACAAGCTCGAGGCCATCCCCGGATGGCGGGCGAACCTCAGCAATGCAGAGATCATGTCCCAGCTCCAGGACGTTGGCGCCGTGATCTGCGCGGCGGGATCGGGACTGGCTCCGGCGGACAAGAAGCTCTATGCCCTCCGCGATGTGACGGGGACTGTTGAAGCGATCCCGCTCATTGCTTCGTCAATCATGAGCAAGAAGATCGCCGAGGGCACTGGTTCGCTGGTCCTCGATGTCAAGGTTGGCTCTGGCGCCTTCATGAAGGACGAGGCCAAGGCACGGGAGCTCGCGGAGACCATGGTGGCCCTGGGGAAGGACGCCGGGGTGCACACCGTGGCGTTGATGACGGACATGTCCACCCCGCTCGGGCTGACCGCGGGCAACGCCATTGAGGTGGAAGAGTCGGTGGAGGTCCTTGCGGGCGGTGGTCCGGAAGACGTCGTCGAACTGACCATCCGGCTCGCCGAAGAGATGTTGGCGGGTGCCGGGATCCACGACGCAGACCCCGCCGCCGCGCTCAAGGACGGCCGGGCCATGGACGTGTGGAACCGCATGATCGAAGCCCAGGGAGGCGACCCCCGGGCAGCCTTGCCGGTAGCCCGGGAGTCCGAGGTTGTCTACGCTCCGGCAGACGGCGTGCTGGTGGAACTGGACGCGCTCTCGGTGGGCGTGGCTGCCTGGCGGCTCGGCGCTGGGCGGGCCCGCAAGGAGGACCAGGTCCAGGCTGCCGCAGGTGTGCGGCTCCATGCCAAGCCCGGTGCTTTGGTCCGCACAGGAGAGCCGCTCATGACCCTCCTGACGGACACTCCGGAGAAGTTCGGCCGCGCCAAGGAGGCGTTGCAGGATGCCGTGGTGATTGCGCCGGAGGGTTCGCGCCCGGCCCGGCAACTGATTATCGACAGGATCGCCTAGGCTTAATTCCTGTGCAGGCCATCAACGATTTCATCCTCGCCGCAGCCGGGCAGCCCTGGGTGCTGTTCCTGGTGTTGGCCTGTTGCGTCATCGACGGTTTCTTTCCGCCGATCCCCAGCGAATCGGTGGTGGTAGGGCTCAGCGCTGTCTCCGGAAGCAGCGGTTCACCGAACGTGTGGCTGCTGGCCCTGGTGGCAGCGCTGGGTGCTTTCTCCGGGGACAACATCGCGTACCTGATTGGCCGCCGCATCGGCATCCAGCGGTGGCGCTGGATGAGGACCCAGCGCATGCAGGGTGCCTTCCGGTGGGCGGGCAAGGAACTGCGACGCCGGGCTGCCTCGCTCATCATGGTGGCGCGGTTCATCCCGATCGGGCGCGTGGCCGTGAACCTCACCGCAGGGGCCACCCACTTCAACCATCGGCGCTTCGTTGCCCTGACGGCATTGTCCGCGGTCATGTGGGCCGGCTACTCGGTGGTCCTTGGCTATTTCTTTGGTGTGTGGTTCGAGCACAACCATTTGCTCGGTGCCATCATTGCGATCGTGGTGGCCGTGATCCTGGGCATCGTCATCGACCGCATCATCAGCAAGGTCCGCGGCTCCGTGCCCCTGGACGGCAAGGACATCCCCGAGACGGAGATCCAGCCGGGGGAGAGCGCCCCGCCTCCACCCAAGGTATGAGACCCGAAACAGGGCAAGATCACCCCGCCGGTTGACGCCGGAACGACTCCCTCGCGGCTAGCGTTAAATGTGTGATCCCGAGGCTGGGGCGTAGCGAACGACGTCCCGGCCATGGGACACTAAGAGCGACTTCCGTCACAGTGTCAAGTCATATTCATCTAGGAGCTACCGCCGCGTGGAGTTTTTGAACCAAATGCTCGAGCATGCAGCCGGGCAGCCTTGGATTTACCCGGTGCTCCTGGTGTTCTTCTTCATCGACGGATTCGCCACCATCCTTCCCAGCGAAACAGCAATTGTTGGCCTCTCGGCGCTGTCCCTTCACAGCGGGGAACCCAACCTGTGGATCCTGGGGACCACGGCGCTTATTGGAGCCATGGCCGGTGACAACATGGCCTACATGCTGGGCCGCAAGATCGGCCTGACCCGCTGGAAATGGATGCGCCGGCCCAAGGTCCAGAAGATGTTCGCGTGGGCGCAGTACGAGCTGGACAAGCGCGGAGCCGTCCTGATCTTCACGGCACGCTATATTCCGTGGGGACGCGTCGCGGTGAACTACGTGGCAGGACAGACCGGGTTCCGGCACCGGACCTTCTTCTTCCTTGATGCCTTTGCCTGCATCACCTGGGTTGGCTACTCGATCGGCATCGGACTCCTCGCCGGCCAATGGGTCCACCACAACCCGCTGCTTGGCGTCGGTATTGCCGTGGCCTTCGCCGTGGTCCTTGGCATCGTCGTGGACCACGTGCTGCGCTGGTGGCACAAGTACCTCGAAAAGAAGGACCACGCCAAGGAGGCTGCCGCCCATGGGACAGCTCCGACGGCGGACGCAAGCGCCAAGGCGATTGCCGGCGTCGACCGTTCCAAGCCTGCTGGCTAAGCACCTGCCGTCCCCCTACAGTTGGGTACGTGACTGAGCCAATTCTTGACGCTGCCCCTGCCCTCGACTTCGACCTCAAGAGCCTGCCGAAGGTTTCCCTCCACGACCACCTGGACGGAGGACTGCGCCCCGCCACCATCATCGAACTGGCGGAGGCCGTCGGCCACACGCTGCCATCCACGGATCCAGTCGCTTTGGGTGAGTGGTTCCGCGAATCCGCTGACTCCGGTTCCTTGGTCCGTTACCTTGAGACCTTCGACCACACCATTGCCGTAATGCAGACCAAGGAAGGCCTCTTCCGGGTAGCCAAGGAGTTCGTCGAGGACCTGGCCGAAGACGGCGTGGTCTATGGCGAAGTCCGCTGGGCCCCGGAGCAGCACCTGCAGAAGGGCCTCAGCCTCGATGAGGTTGTGGAAGCCGTCCAGGCCGGGTTGGAAGCCGGTGTGGCAGGTGCCGACGAGCGTGGACAGCAGATCCAGGTGGGTCAGCTCATCACCGCCATGCGCCACGCAGACCGTGGCCAGGAGATCGCCGAGCTGGCCGTCCGCCACCGTACCAAGGGTGCAGTCGGCTTCGACATTGCCGGTGCAGAGGACGGTTTCCTGCCTTCCCGCTTCAAGGAAGCGTTCACCTACCTCGCCGCCAACAACTTCCCGGCAACGGTCCACGCGGGCGAGGCCGCCGGCCTGGACAGCATCCAGTCCGCCCTGGTTGACGGCCGCGCGCTGCGCTTGGGACATGGCGTCCGGATCGCCGAGGACATCACGGTGGAGTTCGAGGAAGACGCGGACGACGACGGCGAAGGCACCGTTGGGTTGGTGACCCTCGGCAACGTGGCCGGCTGGGTACGCGACCGCGGTATCGCCCTGGAAGTCTGCCCCTCCTCCAACCTGCAGACCGGCGCCATCGCCAACTTTGGCGAAGGGATCGAGAACCACCCGCTGGACATGCTGTTCCAGCTCGGTTTCAACGTCACCATCAACACGGACAACCGCCTCATGAGCGGCGTCACCCTCACGGACGAGTTCGAGCTCCTGGTGGAGACTTTCGACTACGACCTCGATGATTTGCTCGAGCTGACGCTCAACGCCGCTGAGGCCGCGTTCCTGCCGCTGGACGAGCGCGAAGCCCTGGTGGAGTACATCAACGATGCCTACGCCAACCTCGGCTAACAAATCCAGCATCGAAACCTTGATCGGAACCATCGCCGCACTCCGGGAACACTGCCCGTGGATGGGCGCGCTCACCCACGAGTCGCTGGTGGAGTACCTGATCGAGGAAGCCTATGAAGTGGTGGACTCCATCGAGGCGGGTGCTGTTGACGATGAGCTTCGCGGCGAGCTGGGCGATGTGCTGCTTCAAGTGGTGCTGCACGCCCGGCTCGCCGAGGAGCGCGGCAGCTTTGACTTCGCGGCGGTTGCGCGGGACATCAACGCAAAAATGATCCGGCGGAACCAGCACGTCTTCAAAGCCGACGGCACGCTCCAGGACACCTTCCCCGCAACGGTGGAGGAAATCATCCTGAAGTGGGATGCTGCCAAACGGGCGGAAAAGCCGGAGCGTACCGATCCGTTCGAGGGCATCCCGCCGCACCTTCCAGCCTTGGCAGCGGCGCAGAAATCCCTGGACAGGGCCGCACGCGCAGGTTTTGCCGTCGCAGCGCAAGGCGCCCAGGCCGACGTCGTGGTTCCTGCCATCCCGGCCTCGGAAGAGGCGCTCGGTGGGCTGCTGCTGGCGATCGTCGCCGGTGCCCGGGACCTAGGACTCGACGCCGAGCGGGCCCTTCGCGGGGCGGTGCGTACGTTCCAGGACGGCCAAGGCCGGCCTTCATGACGTGAGCGGTTGGAAGCCGTTCCGTAACCTAAGCCACTCTCGACTACGCTAGTAGCGACGAGGACGTCGAGAATTCCCCTCTAGATTCCTGTAAATCGCTTCACCATAAGGAGCACATCCATGGCGCTTATCGATGCCATCCACGCACGCGAGATCCTTGATTCCCGCGGTAACCCGACTGTAGAAGTTGAGGTCCTGCTCTCCGACGGCCAGATCGGCCGTGCAGCAGTTCCTTCCGGTGCCTCCACCGGTGAGCACGAAGCCGTTGAGCTCCGCGACGGCGACAAGGGCCGTTACCTCGGCAAGGGTGTCCAGAAGGCCGTAGACGCCGTCATCGACGAGATCTCCCCGGCCCTGATCGGCTTCGACGCCACGGACCAGCGCAGCATCGACCAGGCGATGATCGACCTCGACGGTACCCCGAACAAGGGCAAGCTGGGCGCCAACGCCATCCTCGGCGTTTCCCTCGCCGTGGCCAACGCCGCTGCCGCTTCGGCCGACCTGCCGCTCTACAAGTACCTCGGCGGCCCGAACGCCCACGTCCTTCCGGTTCCGCTGATGAACATCCTCAACGGTGGTTCGCACGCAGACTCCGACGTTGACATCCAGGAATTCATGATCGCCCCAATCGGTGCCGAGACCTTCTCCGAAGGCCTGCGCTGGGGTGTTGAGGTCTACCACAACCTCAAGGCTGTCCTCCAGGAGAAGGGCCTCTCCACCGGCCTGGGCGACGAAGGTGGGTTCGCTCCCAACCTGCCGTCCAACCGCGCTGCACTGGACCTGATCCAGGAAGCCATCAAGAACGCCGGCTACACCCCGGGCACGGACATCGCCCTGGCCCTGGACGTTGCATCGTCCGAGTTCTACAAGGACGGCGCCTACCAGTTCGAGGGCAAGGCCCTCAGCGCTTCCGAGATGAGCGCCTACTACGCCGGACTCGTTGCCGACTACCCGCTGGTTTCCATCGAGGACCCGCTGGACGAGAACGACTGGGAAGGCTGGAAGACCCTCACCGACACGATCGGCGACAAGGTCCAGCTGGTTGGCGACGACCTCTTCGTCACCAACCCGGTCCGCCTGCAGCAGGGCATCGACGCCGCCACGGCCAACTCCCTCCTGGTCAAGGTCAACCAGATCGGTTCGCTGACGGAGACCCTGGACGCCGTTTCCCTGGCCCAGCGCTCGGGTTACACCACCATCACCTCGCACCGCTCCGGCGAAACCGAGGACACCACCATCGCCGACATCGCCGTTGCCACCAACGCCGGCCAGATCAAGACCGGTGCCCCGGCCCGCTCCGAGCGCGTTGCCAAGTACAACCAGCTCCTGCGCATCGAAGAGGAACTCGACGACGCCGCACGCTACGCCGGCCGCAGCGCTTTCCCGCGTTTCAAGGGCTAGCCTTCAGCGAAAACAGCTGACCGGTGGCTATGGTGGAAAGACCATAGCCACCGGTTCTGTTTAACGCTTGCCTGCTGAACCGCGGGCGCACCAGGACTTCGGTCACGTACCCAGGCGCAGGGCAAGCGCAGCAACCCGCCAGGCAAGCACCGGGCATTACAGGAGTGTCATGGCCACCCGTCGTCCCAAGGTACCCAAGGCTGATGCCCTCGGCCGGTCGTCAGGTCAGGCCATGTCCGGGCAAGGGCCGGGGAAGGCCCCGGCCGCCCCTGAACCCACGCGCCCGGGTGCTGCTGGCCAGGGTGCTGCGCGTCAAGGTCCTGCGGGCCCGGCAGGCGGCGACCTCATCGAGGCAGAGTTCGGCGGGACCCGCCCAAGCGCCGCGGGCGGTTCGGGTGCCAAACCCGCTCCCCGCGTTGAAAACCACGGCAAGGCTGCGGGCCCCCGCAGGCCCGGTGCGCCCAGGACACCGGTCCGTCCACGGGTCACCACGGCCGGAAAGGCTGCCTCCTCCGGCGCGGCAACGGCCTCGGAAAAAGCCCCGGCCGCCGGACCCGGCTCCAAGGACAAGGCATCACAGGGGAACCAGGCGAGTGATCCCGTACCGGCCAAGGCGTTCTCCGGCCGCGTGTTGGCGCTGGCAGTCGTGATGATTGCCATCACCATCATGCTGGCCCCAACGGTCAAGATTTTCCTGGAGAAGCGCTCCGAAATCTCGGCGCTGGAAGCCGAAATCGCCAGCAAGGAAGCCGAGCAGGCGGACCTCAACAAGCAGCTCTCCCGGTGGCAGGACCCCAACTATGTGAAGCAGCAGGCCCGCGACCGCATTAACATGGTTATGCCGGGTGAAACGGGTTACTGGGTATTTGGCGGGGATGAAGCCGCCGGAACCCCTGGGGGCCGCACCGGCTCCGGATCATCTGCGAACCCGGCAAACCTGCCTTGGGTGGATGCACTTTGGGAGTCCATCAGACGATCGGCAACAGACTAGACGCGGTGCCCGCCGCCGTCGTGCCCTGACGGGAGGCGACCAAAAGGGCAGGAAGGTTGGCAGCGCAAGTGGAAGAGAACACGGCAGCAATGCCGCAGGAATCCCGCCAGCCATCAGCACATGACCTTGATGTCCTGAGCCGTCAGCTTGGCCGGCCCGTCCGTGACGTGGTGGAGATCCCCGCGCGTTGCGTGTGCGGCAACCCGCTGGTTGCGGCAACGGCACCCAGGCTGAGCAACGGAACACCGTTTCCCACCACGTTCTACCTCACACATCCCGTGATCACCTCTGCTGTTTCGCGGCTGGAGGCCGGTGGCCTGATGAACCGGATGAACGATCGCCTGGTGGAGGACCAGGAGTTGGCCGACGCCTATCACGGCGCCCACGAGGCCTACCTGCAAGCGCGCAACGAGATTGCCGAACGTTCCGGAACCGGAGCCGTTCCGGAAATCGCCGGTGTGTCTGCCGGCGGCATGCCTGCCCGGGTCAAGTGCCTGCACGTGCTCGTGGGGCACTCACTGGCCGCCGGTTCCGGCGTCAACCCCCTGGGCGACGAGGCGCTGGAAGCCATCTCCGAGTGGTGGACGAAGGACCGCTGTTACTGCGACGGCGCCTGGGACACCGCGGGGGAGGCTCCTTCACGGGACCTCAGCCGCCATGGCCCACAGGGCCTGCCGGACATCGTGGGCAGGCCCGCCCCGGTTCGGAAATCGAAGACCGCACTACCCAGCCCAGAATCGACACTGCCCAGCCCGGAATCGACGGAAGAGCGTACATGAGCCGCGTTGCCGCCATTGACTGCGGAACCAATTCCATCCGCCTGCTGATCGCCGATGTGTCGGCTGACGGTTCGCCGGGGCCACTGACCGACGTTGTCCGGGAAATGCGCGTGGTGCGCCTGGGTCAGGGTGTGGACGCCACCGGCGAACTCGCTCCGGAGGCCTTGGACCGGACGTTTGCCGCAGCCACGGACTACGCGGCCCTGATCGCGGACCACGGTGCTGCACCCGTCCGGTTTGTTGCCACTTCCGCCACCCGCGATGCCCGCAACCGCCAGGTGTTCGTGGACGGCATCCGGGACCTTCTGGGCGTTGCCCCGGAAGTCATCTCGGGCGACGAGGAAGCCTCACTGTCCTTTGCCGGAGCCAGCAGTGTCCTGCCCATCAAGGGCGACGACGCCGTCCTGGTGGTTGACCTTGGCGGCGGCAGTACCGAATTCGTCCTGGGCGACGCGAACGGCGTGATTGCCGCCCGTTCGGTGGATATCGGGTGTGTCCGGCTGACCGAGCGGCACCTTAAGAGCGACCCGCCGACGGCGGCCCAGATCGCCGCTGCGGAGGCCGACGTCGACGCTGCCCTTGACCTCGCGGCACAAACGGTACCGCTTGGCCGCGCCACGGCCGTGGTTGGCGTGGCGGGGTCCATCACCACCATCACCGCGCACGCCCTTGGACTGGGCGAATACCAGCCCAACAAGATCCACGGCGCGTACCTGGACCTTGAGACCATCAGCGATGCCGCAACCAACCTGCTGGAGATGAGCAGGTCCGAGCGGGCTGCGTTGCCCTACATGCACCCGGGTCGGGTGGACGTGATCGGTGCCGGCGCGTTGGTGTGGCGCAGGATCCTTTGGCGCCTGGGCCAGGCCAGCGACGGCCGTATCCAGGGGGCAACCTCCAGCGAGCACGACATCCTCGATGGCATCGCGCTCAGTATCCGGGGAGTTGCATGACCATGCGGCACAGGCGGCTCCTTTCGGCCTCGTTGGCTGCCTTCCTGGCCGGAGGATCCCTGGTGGGGGGATTGGCTTCCGCTCCTTCGGCCATGGCAGATTCCTGGCGGGACAAGGAGCAGTGGCTGAAGGACTCAGGCATCACGAATGCCTGGCAGGTCTCCAAGGGCGCCGGGGTCAAGGTTGCCGTTATCGACAGCGGCGTCGACGGCAACCACCCGGACCTCAAAGGCGTGGTGACGGGCGGGGCCGATGCCTCCGGAGCCGGAGCTGCCAACGGCCAGAAGAGCATCGGGGCAAAGCCGGAGCACGGAACCCTTGTGGCCACCATGCTGGCCGGACGCGGCCACACGACGCCGACTGCCTCGCCCACCGCTTCTGCGCCTGCGACCCCAACGGTTCCGCCTGCAGGGGGACCGGATGGCATGGTGGGCGTTGCGCCCGAAGCTGACATCCTGTCCGTGTCCACGTGGCTTGGCTCGCCCAATCCCGGAGGCAAGACGGACCAGGAACAAATTCCGGTGGCCGTTCGCTGGGCAGTGGACAACGGCGCCAAGGTCATCAACATCTCCTTGGGCAGCACGTCTCCGGATTGGCCGCAAAGCTGGGATGCCGCGTTCCTGTACGCCGAGCAGAAGGACGTGGTGATCGTCGCAGCCGCGGGCAACCGTATGGGCGGCAACGTCCAGGTGGGTGCACCCGCCACCATCCCCGGTGTCCTCACCGTGGCCGGCCTCGACAGTGATGGAAAAGCCAGTGTCGACTCCTCGTCGCAGGGCATCAGCATCGGCGTTGCGGCTCCCGCCGAAGACCTCGTGGGTGGCGTTCCGGGTGGCGGCTACGCCGAATGGGCCGGAACCTCGGGAGCCGCTCCGATCGTCTCCGGCGTGGCCGCATTGATCCGTTCCAAGTGGCCGGACATGAGCGCCAAGCAGGTGATCAACAGGATCGTCAGCACGGCCAAGGATGCCGGCGCCCCGGGCAAGGACCCCATCTACGGCTACGGAATCCTTGACGCCGAGGCTGCGTTGAAGGGCGACGTGCCCACCACCTCCGTGAACCCGTTGGGATCCATCGCAGACTGGATCCGCGTGCACCGTCGTGGCGATTTCAGCACGCCTTCGCAAGCCCCGGTGGCCAGCCCCACGAGTGCGCCTCCAACGCTGGCCGACCCCACCGTTCCCTCGGCGAAGACGCCGGCGGGAGTCGACGACGCCCTGCCTGCCGCCGTCGTGCTTGGTTTCGGTGCCCTTTTCGCCGCCATTATTACGGGCGCAGCGCTGCAGTTGCGGCGTGCTTACAAGAACCCGCCAGCGGTGCCGGAAGAGGCCGAAACGGGGGCCGTGGAAGTGGTGGATCCACCCGCGAAGAAGTAGCTAGTGAAGATTTTCACAAAGTGCTGTACTCTGGATTCATGGCAACCACCCCAGAGCTCATTGACCGTCCGCGCGTTCTCGTCGTCGGCGGCGGCTACGTCGGACTGTACGTAGCCCTCAAACTGCAGAAGAAGATCGCGAACGCAGGTGGCATCGTCACCGTCGTGGATCCACTGCCCTACATGACTTACCAGCCGTTCCTCCCCGAGGTGGCCGGTGGCAACATCGAGGCCCGCCACGCAGTGGTCTCCCACCGCCAGCACCTGAAGCAGACCGAGCTCATCCAGGGCCGCGTCACAGGCATCGACCACGCCAACCGCACTGCGGTGGTGGCCCCCTCCGACGGTGGCGAGCCGTTCGAGATCCCGTACTTCGACGTCGTGATCGCCGCAGGCGCCATCACCCGCACCTTCCCCATCAAGGGCCTCGCGGACAAGGGCATTGGCCTGAAGACCATCGAGGAAGCCGTTGCACTGCGCAACAAGGTCCTGGAGCGCATCGAAGCAGCGTCCACCATGACCGATCCCGCAGAGCGCGCCAAGGCCCTCACCTTCGTGGTTGTCGGTGGCGGTTTTGCCGGCATCGAGTGCCTCACCGAAATGGAAGACCTCGCCCGCGCTGCAGTCAGCAACAACCCGCGCGTCCGCCAGGAAGAAGTCCGCTTCATCCTGGTCGAGGCCATGGGCCGCATCATGCCCGAGGTCACCGCACCCCAGGCCGAGTGGGTCGTGGAGCACCTCCGCAGCCGTGGCATCGAGGTCCTGCTCAACACCTCCCTGGACAGCGCCGAGGGCAACCTCAAGCTCATCAACCTGCCGGACAAGACTTCCGCAGGCGAAGTTGAAGCTGACACCCTGGTCTGGGCTGCCGGTGTGCAGGCCAACCCGATGATCCGCTCCACCGACTTCCCGCTGGAACCGCGTGGCCGTGTCCGCGTTCTGCCGGACCTGCGCATCGCGGGCGATGAAGGCATCATCGAAAACGCCTGGGCTGCCGGCGACATCGCAGCTGTCCCGGACCTCACGGGCAAGGGCCTGCCGGACGGTACCTGCGTGCCGAACGCGCAGCACGCGCTTCGCCAGGCCAAGAAGCTCGCCAAGAACCTCTGGGCTTCCCGCTGGGACAAGCCGCTCCACGACTACAAGCACAAGAACCTCGGTGCTGTAGCCGGCTTCGGCGAGTGGAAGGGCGTTGCCAACATCAACCTCCTGGGCCGCATCGGCCTCAAGGGCGGTCTCGCCTGGCTGGCACACCGTGGCTACCACGGCATGGCCATGCCCACGGTTGAGCGCAAGTTCCGCGTGATCTTCGGCTGGATCCTGTCCTTCTTCGCAGGCCGCGACACCACCCAGCTGATCGACCTGGACAACCCGCGCGGTGCCTTCGTGGCCGCAGCGACGCCGGCTCCCAAGCCTGCTCCCGCACCGGCACCGGCTGCTGAGAAGCCCGCCGAGGAAAAGACCCCGGTAACGGCTGACGCCAAGTAGTACAACGCCCGACGGCGGCTGCTCCCCAAGGGGAGTGGCCGCCGTCGACGTTTAACCGGCAAGCCGCCCCTAGACTGTTCCCATGGCTGGCGAAACCGACCTGCAAACACTTCTTGGTTCCATGCACCCCGTGATGCGGGACGGCGATTATGTCTATGCCCTCTGGCCGCACGGGAAACCCGTTGAGGGTGACGTGGAGGCGGCCGTCCGCGAGGCAGAGGGCCTGACGGTGGTGCTTCGCCGCGCTGAGGCGGATCGGCTGGAACTCAGCTACGATTTCGTGGCAGCCTGGATCACGCTCCAGGTCCACTCGGCGCTTGAAGCCGTGGGGCTGACGGCCGCTGTCAGTGCCGCGCTGACGCATGCGGGGATCAGTTGCAATGTCCTTGCCGGTTTCCACCATGACCACTTGCTGGTGCCCGTCGCCGATGCGGACAGGGCCATGGACGTGCTCCACTTGCTGGGCCGCGGCATTGTGCTGCGGAGCGAGCAGCCCGAGGACCGGCCGGCCATCCTGGCGCTCACCGCACAGGCGTTCTCGGTCTCACCGGTGACGGGCGAGCCGGTTGAAGGGGTGCCGGTGGAGGTTGGCCTGCTCCGCGAATTGTTCGATTGTGAGGAGTACGTTCCTGATCTCAGCATCGTTGCGGAAATCGGCGGTGACATTGTGGGACATGTGATCAGTACCCGCGGCTCGGTGGGCAGCCTGGAGCCGGTAGGCCTCGGCCCGATCGGTGTAGCTCCAACCCTGCAGCGGCGGGGGATAGGCTCGGCCCTCATGCGCGAAACCGAGGTTCGAGCGGCTGCCGCCGGGATCCCGGGGATCGCACTCCTGGGCAGTCCGGCGTATTACCCGCGCTTTGGGTACCGACCGGCCGCGTCCCTGGGTGTCCGGCCGCCCGAACCGGCCTGGGGAGACCACTTCCAGCTTCTGCGGTTGCCGGGATGGCCCGACGGCGTCACGGGCACCTTCCGCTATGCGGCGCCCTTCGATCGTCTCTAGCTGGGATAACATGGTCCGGGCGCCCCAGTAGCCCAATTGGCAGAGGCATCAGACTTAAAATCTGCGTGTTGTGGGTTCGAGTCCCACCTGGGGCACTGCAAGGAAGGGGAGGAGCAACCTCCCCTTCCTTTTTTCGTGCCCTTCTCCGAGAATTTTCCCAGTTGGCTCGTAGATTCCCCACAGGCAACGAGTGTTATAGGGATGTGACCTGAATCACTTATCTTCCCGGATCAATTGCACTAGTTTGAGCAGTAATCAGGAATACCTGAGCAATCGCATCAAAGGCAGTTCGCACCTTTCGATCGAGGAGATTACGCATGTTTGATCTTTCCCAAGCGGCGCCCAGGGCCGCCAAGCTAACCGCGCTTGGCATTGGGGTCGCTCTTCTCGCCACGGCCTGTGGCGGGTCTTCCACGCCGAGCCAGACCGGCTCCGGTTCCAGTTCCGCAGCCTCGGCAGGGATATCCTGCCCGGCTCCCAGTGCAGGTGCAGGGGCCGGCAACAGCCAGGCCGCTACCAACACGGGACCCGTGCCTCCTTCGACCACCACCACGTCCACGCCACTGAAGCTTGGTTCGCTCCTGCCGACAACGGGGTCGCTGGCGTTCCTCGGCCCACCTGAAATTGCCGGCGTCAACCTTGGCATCAAGGAAGTCAATGACGCTGGTGGCGTCCTGGGTGCTCCCGTTTCCGTCATCCACCGCGACTCAGGTGACACAAAGACGGACATTGCCACGCAGTCCACCACGGCCTTGCTCGGCCAGGGTGTCAGCGCCATTATCGGTGCGGCTTCGTCCGGCGTTTCCAAGACGGTCATCAACCAGATCACGGGTGCCGGGGTTATCCAGTTCTCGCCTGCGAACACGTCGCCGGACTTCACCACCTGGGACGACAAAGGCCTGTACTGGCGTACCGCACCCTCTGATGTCCTCCAGGGCAAGGTGCTCGGCAACTACATGGCTACCTGTGGCGCCCAGACCGTTGGCATGATCGTGCTCAACGACGCTTACGGCACCGGCCTGCAGAAGAACGTGAAGGAAGCCTTCGAGGCAGCAGGCGGCAAGGTTGTCGCCGAGGAACTCTTCAACGAAGGTGACTCGCAGTTCAGCAGCCAGGTGGACAAGGTTCTTGCCGCCAAGCCGGACGCGATCGCACTGATCACGTTCGACCAGGCCAAGAGCATCGTCCCGCTGATCACCGGCAAGGGCATCAAGCCGACGCAGCTGTTCATGGTTGATGGCAACACCTCCGATTACAGCAAGGACTTCCAGCCCGGCACCCTGAAGGGCGCACAGGGAACCATTCCCGGTACGTTCGCCAAGGATGCCTTCAAGCAGAAGCTCCTGGCCATCGATCCCGCCCTGAAGGATTACAGCTACGCAGGCGAGTCCTACGACGCCGTGAACCTGATCGCACTGGCAGCTGAGGCCGCCAAGAGCACCAAGGGCACGGACATCGCAGCCAAGCTGAAGGAAGTCTCCGAAGGCGGCGAGAAGTGCACCAGCTTCGCAGCCTGTGTGACGCTCCTCCGCGAGGGCAAGGACATCGACTACGACGGCCAGTCCGGCCCCGTAACGTTCTCCGACGCCGGTGACCCCACCGAGGCGTACATCGGTATCTACGAGTACCAGGACAACAACACCTACAAGCCGGTTCGCGAAGAGTTCGGCAAGCTGTAAGCCGCACTCCATCGAGTAACCCGAACAGGTCCCCTTCCAAGCGGAAGGGGACCTGTTCTGCGTCCGGATCTCCCTAACCCCCGTTGTGGAGCCTGCTCTGCGTTCTATTCGTGGGGAATGGGGCGCAGAGCGGGCCCCGCAGTGCGGTTGGTGTGCGGCCACGACCCACTTTGACGCCGCCGCCCGCCATTGGGCATCCCTATCTCGGCGTGTTGCCCCACAGCGGGCGCAAAGGAGGTCGTGACGGTCCCCGGCCCGGGTGGGACCCGCCGCCAAGGGCGGGAGGTTCGACGACGGCGCGTGCGTTAGTGCCGACGTCGTGCGTCTGCGTTCATGAGAGATGGGCGGACGGTCACGACCCACTTTGGACATCGCCCAGGCGGACACGCCGGTGTTCCCGGGCCTTAGGGGAGTGTGCGTCCGCAAAGTAGGTCGTGACGGCGCGCACCCCGAGGCAGATGCCGGTTGGGGGGCCTGCTCTGCGTTCTATCCGAGGGATATGGGGCGCAGAGCGGGCCCCGCAGTGCGGTTGGTGTGCGGCCACGACCCACTTTGACGCCGCCGCCCGCCATTGGGCATCCCTATCTCGGCGTGTTGCCCCCAAACGGGCGCAAAGTAGGTCGGGACGGCCCGCGGCCCCAGGTGGGACCCGCCACCAAGAGCGGGAGGTTCGACGACGGCGCGTGCGTTAGTGCCGACGTCGTGCGTCTGCGTTCATGAGAGATGGGCGTACGGTCACGACCCACTTTGGGCTTCGGCCAGGAAGACACGCCGGTGTTCCCGGGCCTTAGGGACTGTGTGGGCGCAAAGTAGGTCGTGACGGTCCGCACCCCCGAGGCGGATGCCGGTTGTGGGGCCTGCCCTGCGTTCCATCCGAGGGGTATGGGGCGCAGAGTGGACCCCGCAGTGCGGTTGGTGTGCGGCCACGACCCACTTTGACTGCGCGGCCCGCCATAAGGCCTTTTGGTCGCGGCGTGTTGCCCCCAGCGGTCGCAAAGTAGGTCGTGACGGCCCGCGGCCCCAGGTGGGACCCGCCGCCAAGAGCGGGAGGTTCGACGACGGCGCGTGCGTTAGTGCCGACGTCGTGCGTCTGCGTTCATGAGAGATGGGCGGACGGTCACGACCCACTTTGAGCCTCGCCCAGGCGGACACGCCGGTGTTCCGGGGCCTTAAGGGACTGTGCTGGCGCAAAGTAGGTCGTGACGGCCCGCACCCCCGAGGCAGATGCCGATTGTGGGGCCTGCCCTGCGTTATTTTCGCGGGGCATGGGGCGCAGAGCAGGCCCCGCAGGGGGCAAAGCGTGGCCCCGGGTCAGTTGCCTGAACCGGGGCCCGCGTTGGATTGGCGTAGGTGGGCTCCTAGACCTCGTCCGCCAGGGTGCCGAGGTAGAGCTGGATGACCTTGGGATCCTTCATGAGTTCGCGTCCCGTACCGGTGTAGGCGTCGCGGCCCTGGTCCAGGACGTATCCGCGGTCGCAGATCTGCAGGCAGCGTCGGGCGTTCTGCTCCACCATGATCACCGAAACACCGGCACGGTTGATCTCGTGGACCCGGAGGAACGTCTCATCCTGCTTGACGGGGGAGAGGCCTGCGGACGGCTCATCGAGCAGCAGCACCGCGGGATCCATCATGAGTGCCCGCCCCATGGCAACCATCTGCCGTTCGCCGCCGGACAACGATCCCGCCCGCTGCGCACGCCGCTTGCCAAGCTCAGGGAAGAGCCCCGTGACAAAGTCGAAGCGCTCGGCGAAAACTTTGGGCCGCTGGAACAGGCCCATCTGGAGGTTTTCCTCGATGGTCAGCGTGGCAAAGACGTTGTTGGTCTGCGGGACGAAGCCAACGCCCTGGGTGACCAGCTTGTTGGCCTTGAGTCCCGTGAGGTCCTGGCCACGCACCACCACGGTGCCCGAATGGACTTTCACCAAACCGAACATAGCCTTCAGGAGCGTGGACTTGCCGGCGCCGTTGGGGCCAATGATGCCGATCAGCTCGCCCTTGCGGGCCTCGATGCTGCAGCCGTTGAGGATGTTGACGCCCGGGAGGTACCCGGCCACGAGGTCGGTGACTTTGACGACGGCGTCTTCCGTGGGATTGCCTGCGGGGGCGGGCATTGCGCTGGTGGCGCTCATTTCTCGTCCTCCTGCTTGGTTTCGGTCACGCCGGTTGCGGTTGTTTCGGTGGACAGCATGCCGGCGTCTTCGGTGCCGACAACCGACTCCTCATCGGCCACGAGTTCGGCTTCAAGCTCCTTGATGCCCTGTGCGTCGCCCAGGTCTACGTCGTGGTGGGCGCCCAGGTAGGCGTCGATCACGGCAGGGTTCTTCATGACCTCGCCCGGAGGACCCTCGGCTACGACCTTTCCCTCGGCCATGACCACCACCCAATCGGCAATGTGCCGGACCATGTTCATGTCGTGCTCCACGAACAGGACGGTCATGCCTTCCGCCTTCAGGTTCTTGATGTGGTCCAAGAGGGACTGGGTCAGCGCCGGGTTGACCCCTGCCATGGGCTCATCCAGCATCACCAGTTTGGGCCGGACCATGAGGGAGCGGGCCATTTCCAGCAGCTTCCGCTGGCCACCGGAGAGAGAGGCCGCGTAGTCGTCCTTCTTGGCATCGAGCTTGAACTTCTCCAGCAGGACGTTGGCCTGGGCGGTGATTTCCTTTTCCCGGCCGCCCCAGATCCCTTTGAAGAGGGCCTTGGACAGGCGCTCGCCGGGCTGGTCGGAGGCGCCGAGGCGCATGTTCTCCATGACGGTCAGTTTGCCCATCACCTTGGTGAGCTGGAAGGTACGGACCATGCCCATGCGGGCCACTTTGTAGGAGGAGACCCCGGCGAGGCTGTTGCCTTCGAATTGCCACTTGCCGGAGTTCGGAGTGTCGAATCCCGTGAGCAGGTTGAAGAGCGTGGTCTTGCCGGCGCCGTTGGGGCCAATCAACGCGGTGATTTTGTGGCGGGGGATTTCGAGGTATTCCACGTCCACGGCGTTGATGCCGCCAAATGAGCGGGTCACGTTCTCTGCCACCACGATAGGATCGCGCTTCTTGCAGCCGGGAGTATTTTCCCCGACGGCGATGGGCCGTGAGTCTGTCATGTAATCGATGTTTTCGGTCGGCTGACCGTTGCTTTCACTCATGCGAATGCAAGCTCCTTCTTATTGCCGAAGACGCCTTGCGGGCGGAAGATCATCAGGAGCATCAGGGCCACGCCCACCAGGATGTAGCGCAGCTGGCCGGCTTGGACCGTGGTAAGCCAAGTGACTGCTCCGGATTCGATGAGCCCGTACAGCAGGCTCTGGGTCAGGGACAGCACCACCCAGAAGATCATGGCCCCGATGACGGGTCCCAAAACGGTGGCCATGCCGCCCAGGAGGAGGCAGGTCCAGAGGAAGAACGTCAGTTCGGTGCCGTAGTTGGACGGTTGGACTGCGCCACGGGGAAGCGTGAAGATCATGCCGGCGAGGGCGCCGAGTACACCGCCGATCACCAAGGCCTGCATCTTGTAGGAGTAGACGTTCTTGCCGAGGGAGCGCACCGCGTTCTCGTCTTCGCGGATACCCTTCAGGACACGTCCCCAGGGGCTGCGCATGAGCAGCCACACCAGGAGGCAGCAGACAATGACGAGTCCCCACCCCACCACGCGGATGAAGAAGTCCCTGTTGTTCATGCCCATGTAGGACCCCTCGGGGAAGGGGTTCATTGAGTAGAAGCCACCTTCGAATGCCGCGAGTCCGTTGGCCGAACCCGTAACGCTGGTCAGCTGGTTGGTAGTCACGACGTACCGCACGATTTCAGCCGCAGCGATGGTGACGATGGCCAGGTAGTCCGCTCGAAGGCGAAGGGTGGGAATGCCGAGGATGAAGGCGAAGATCACCGAACACAAGACCGCGATGAGCAGGCTGATGAAGAACGGCGTCTTGAAGGTCAGTGTCGAGATCGCGAAGCCATAGGCTCCCACGGCCATGAAGCCGGCCTGGCCGAAGTTCAGCAGGCCGGAGTAGCCGAAGTGGACGGCGAGGCCCAAGGCGGCAAGGGCGTAGGCCGCCGTCGTTGGACTGAAAAGTTCGCCAAGGGCGCTGGTGAGAATAAAACCGAAGTCCATGGCCCGCTCCTAACCCACACGCTCACGCCGGCCGAGGATACCCTGGGGCCGGAACAGAAGGACAACGATCATGATGAACAGGGCACCCACGTACTTGAGGTCGGCAGGAAGCCCGAAAACGGTGGTCAGTTCCACGAAGATGCCAACGACGATCGAACCGATCAGTGCACCGAAGACTGTTCCCAGGCCGCCGAGCGTCACGCCGGCAAAGATGAGGAGCAGGATCTGGGAACCCATGTCGAACGTGACTCCGGGACGGTAGTAGGCCCACAGGATGCCACCGAGGGAGGCAAGCACGCCGCCGACGATCCAGACGATCCGGATCACCGAGTCCACGTCGATGCCCGAGGCTGCCGCGAGTGCTGGGTTGTCCGCCACTGCACGGGTCGCTTTGCCCAGCCGCGTTTTCAGCAGGACGATGCCGATCAGGGCGATGACCACCGCACTGATCACCAGGGACCACAGGTTGTTGGGCGAGATGGAAATGGGGCCGAGTTGGATTTCTGCGCTCTGCGCTCCCGGCAGTTGCTGGGTGGCTCCACCGAAATAGAACTGGATCACATAGCGGATGGCCAGGGCCAGGCCGATGCTGACGATCATCATGGGAACCAGGCCGGTGCCGCGGCGGCGCAGCGGACGCCAGAGGCCGGCATCCTGGGCGTAGCCGAAGAGGCCGCCGCCCACCAAGGCCAGCAGGATCGCGAGCCAGAACGGGAACCCGAATCCGTTGAAGAGGAATACCAGGACGGCGCCCAGGGTGACCATCTCACCGTGGGCAAAGTTGGTCAGGCCCGTTGTTCCGAAAATGAGCGACAAACCAACGGATGCCAAGGCCAGCAGGAGGCCGAAGCTGAGGCCCGCAACGAGGCGGTTGAGGAGGTTCTGGCCGAAGTCCTGTTGCTGGACCACGATGCCCTTGCCGAAGGCGAAGATCACGGACAGGTTGGATGTTTGGCTGAACGTGACATTGCGTGGATTTTCCTGGCCGTCGGCCAGTTTGATGCCGTCCGGCAGGGTGGAGGTATCGAGTTCGATCTTGTAAGTGCCCTGGACAGGGACTCCGATGTTCCACGCACCGTTGGTGCCGGATGTCGCCTCGCCTTCGAATCCGTTTCCTGAGGCTTTGATCTTGACGCCGGCTATGGGCGCCCGGGCGTCGTCGCGGAGGAACCCGCTGATGCTGTTCTGGAAATTGGTGGCTGATGGCGAAGGCGAGGGGGTGGTTGCCTCCGCCGCGGGAGCGGCGATCAACAGAGTGGCGAGGAGGGCCGCGAAGAACGCCCCCATTGCTCTCCGTAGTCCCTTGGACCGTCTGATGGACGGGTCGCGCAGTGTGCTTCTCAAAATGGAAACCTCCACAGTGGGGGTGGTCCCGGCTGCGCCATTGCAACCGGTGCGAACGGACACGGGGCTTGGTACATTTCCTGCCTGCGTCTCAAAATGTGACCCAAGTCACCCATGCTGTGGCTATGTTACCGCTCAGTGCGGCTAAAAAATGCAGGGCCAAGGGGTCCAAAGGTCGCGATCAGGTAACAAAAGTGACGCAGCAGGCAACTGCCCTCCACTGTTCCAGCGCCGTGTCACGGTTGGGTTTCTTCTGGATGAACAAGGGAACTTTCCCTGCCGCGCGTGCGTGGTAATTGGTACCGTGAATTATCACTCAGCCCTTTTTCAGGAGGACACCCGCAATGGCACTTGGCGGAAACCCGATCTTCAACGGAAAGAATTTCCGTGGAGCCAAACAGGCACCGTCTGTACCGCAAAATCCGTATGGCAACCCGTACGGCCAGCAGTTTAACCAGGTACCAGGACGTGCCCCCAGCCAGGTCATGGATGGCCAGGCAGCATGGTCTGCCCAGCAGCAGAGCATGACCAACGAACAGTTGCAGCAGATGTACAACCAGCCTGCCGCAGGTCCGGCCGATACCGGCCGCATGACGTACGACGACGTCATCATGAAGACCGTCATGTGCCTCGTCGTCCTGGTCCTTGGCGCTGGCGTCACCCTCTTTGTCGCCCCGACGCTGGCCACAACGCTCATGATTGTGGGCGCGTTGGGTGGCTTCGTGCTGGCCCTCGTGAACACCTTCAAGAAGCAGCCGTCACCTGCGCTGATCCTTGCTTACGCAGGACTCGAAGGCCTGTTCCTTGGTGGCCTCACCCGCATTCTTGACGGAATGTTCCCCGGCGTCGGCCTCCAAGCAGTCATCGGTACCCTGGCGGTCTTCGGCGTCACGCTCCTGCTCTTCAAGAGCGGCAAGGTCCGTGCCACGCCCAAGATGATCCGCTTCTTCATGATCGCCACCATCGGTTACGCAGTGTTCGCGCTGATCAACCTGGTGATGATGTGGACCGGTGCCGTGCAGGAGCCCTTCGGCCTGCGCACCAGCATCACCATCGCCGGCATCCCGCTGGGCGTTTTCATCGGCATCCTCGCGATCGGCCTCGCCGCCTTCTCCTTGATCATGGACTTCACCAGCATCGAGGAAGGCGTCCGTGCCGGCGCTCCGGAACGCTATTCCTGGGTTGCCGCGTTCGGCCTGACGGTCACCCTGGTTTGGCTCTACGTGGAAATCATCCGCCTCCTCGCCATATTGCGTGGCGACGATTAAGGACGGTTCAACGAGCTACACGGAAAATGCGCCCGAGAAATATCGGGGGCATTTTCCTTTTAAGGCACTCGAAGGCACTCAGTTCAGGCGTTCGAAAACCACTGCCATTCCTTGGCCGCCGCCCACGCACAGGGTGGCCAAACCCAGTGTCCCGTCGCGTTCCTTGAGCCCGTTGAGCAGGGTGGTGGTCATCCGTGCTCCCGTCATGCCGAAAGGGTGGCCCAAAGCGATGGCGCCGCCGTGGACGTTCAGCTTGTCCGGATCGAGACGAAGTTCCCTGGCGCTCGCGATCACCTGGACGGCAAACGCCTCGTTGATTTCCACCAGGTCCATGTCATCGATGGTGAGCCCGGCCAGGGCCAACGCCCGCCGGGTCGATTCCACCGGGCCCATTCCCATGAGTTCGGGCGAGAGTGCGCTGACACCGGTGGAGAGCACCCGCGCCAATGGCTCAAGGCCCAGTTGCCGTGCCCGGATGTCGCTCATGACCACCAGCGCCGCGGCGCCGTCGTTGAGCGGACAGGCGTTCCCTGCGGTGACGGTTCCCTCGGCCCGGAAGACAGGCTGGAGCGCGGAAACCCCTTCCAACGTGACGCCGGAACGGGGGGAGTCGTCGGCGCTGACCACTGAGCCGTCCTTACGCGTATACGGGGTGATTTCCCGCGTGTAGAAGCCCGAGGCAATGGCATCTTCTGCCCGGTTTTGGCTCAGCACGCCCCATTCGTCCTGCTCGGCCCGGGTGATCCCGTAGGTGGTGGCCACGTTTTCCGCAGTCTGTCCCATGGCGATGTAGATGTCCGGGAGCCGGCCGCCCAGCCGTGGGTCGGTCCAGGGAATGTTGGACGCCGCACGCGCTGCCGTCCTTTGGGCAGCGGCTTCAAAGCGGGGGTTGTGGTTGGCGGCGTCCGTTTCGCCGGCACCCTTCCAGTTCTGGTACCGGGAGACACTTTCGACGCCGGCGGCCACCACTGCGTGCGCCTCGCCGGCCTTGATGGCGTGGAAGGCCATGCGGAAGGTTTGCAGGCTCGAGGCGCAGAACCGGTTGACGGTGGCTGCCGGCACGTTATCCAGTCCGGCCAGGACGGCAACCACCCTGGCCATGTTGGAGCCGGCCTCACCGCTTGGTTCGGCACAGCCAAGCAGGATGTCGTCCAAGCCGTCACCGTTGAGGGCAGCGGCGTCAAAACCGGGGATTTTGGCCAAGGCGGCCTGCACCATGGCTGTAGCAAGATCGTCGGGGCGTTCGTCCTTGAGGGAGCCTTTGAAGGCCCGGCCGATTGGACTCCTGGCAGTGGAAACAATGACGGCCTCAGTCATGGCCCCAGCTTACGCCCGGTATTCTTACGCAAGCTGGGACCAGCACAAGCTTTCACGCCAAGCGAAGCGCTCCCGCCGCCGGAGTCACGGTGAAGATGTCCGGTTCGGTGAAGCGGGCCTGGGCAAAAGCACGTACGACGGCGTCACGCACCTGCCGCTCCTGGCCCACCGGAGTAAGGGCGATGGCTGAGCCGCCGAAGCCGCCGCCGGTCATCCGGGCTCCGATGGCGCCGTTGGTCCTGGAGGCCTCGACGGCCAGGTCCAGTTCCGGGCAGGAAATCTCGAAGTCATCCCGCATGGAAGCATGGCTGGCATCGAGCAGGGGGCCGATGCTGGCTGGGCCTTGGCTGCCCAACAGTTCCACGGTTTGCAGCACACGGTCGTTCTCCGTCACCACGTGGCGGACGCGGCGCAGCGTGGTTTCGTCCAGGACACCGGAAGCCTCTTCAAGGTCTTCCACGCCCACATCGCGCAGGGCTGTGACGCCCAGGACCTCTGCACCCAACTCGCAGGACGCCCGGCGCGAGGCGTACCCTCCGTCGGCGTGGGAGTGGGAAACCTTGGTGTCGATAACCAGCAGCACCAGCCCCGCGGATTCTGCATCGAAGGGGACCAGGTCCACGTGCTGGTCCCGGCAGTCAAGGAACACTGCATGGCCTTTGGCGCCTCGGAGGGAGGCCGACTGGTCCATGATTCCCGTCGGGGCGCCAACAAAGATGTTTTCGGCGCGCTGCGTTTCCAGGACCAGTTCTTCGGCGCCCAAACCAGCGTCCGTGAGCTCGTTCAGTGCAGTGATCACTGCGCACTCAATGGCGTGCGAGGAGGACAATCCAGCACCCAGGGGTACGTCGGAATCTAGCAGCAGGTCGAAGCCCGGCACTGCGATTCCGCGTTCCTTCAGGGCCCACGCCACGCCCAGGGGGTAGCGGGACCAGCCTTGGCCTGAGCCGGGCTCCAGGCCCTCCAACGAGGTTTCCACCAGCCCGTGCCCACCGAAGGTGGAAAGGAGGCGAACGGTGGAGTCGTCGCGGAGCCTGAGGGCAACTTTGGCGGTCTTGTCGATCGCGAACGGCAGCACGAAGCCTTCGTTGTAATCGGTGTGCTCTCCGATGAGGTTCACCCGTCCCGGTGCCTGCCACACGCCGTCGGGGGCTGTTCCGAACGTCTCTTGGAAGCGTTCAGCCAGGGCGCTGGTTTCAGTGGTGGTGGTCATGCGGGGGAGCCTTCCAGGGTCTTGACGGAGGGGGTGCCGGCGACGCTGCGCAGGCGTTCGGCCACGGCCTCCGGAGTGGTGTCATTGATGAACGCACCCATCGCCGCCTCCGAACCGGCCAGGTACTTCAGCTTATCCGCGGCGCGCCGGGGTGAGGTGAGCTGAAGGTGCAATTGGCCGGCGGGCCGCAGCGATGAATCCAGGGGAGCTTGATGCCAGGCCGAGATGTAGGGCATGGGTGTCGGGTAGAGGGCGTCCAGACGCTTGAGCAGATCCAGGTACACGTGGGCCAGTTCGTCCCGCTCTTCGCCGGTCAGGGCCGCGAGATCGGGAACGTGCCGGTGTGGAACCAGATGGATCTCCAGGGGCCAGCGGGCAGCGAAGGGAACGTAGGCGCTGAAATGGCGTGCTTCCAGCACCATGCGGCTCCCGTCTTCCCGTTCGGCCCTGAGCAACGACGCCGCGAGCGTTTCCTTGGCGTCGACGTCGTCGTAATGCTTCCGGGCCACCATGCCCAGGCTGGCCGCGCGGGGAGTGACGTAGGGGTAGGCGTAAATCTGGCCGTGCGGGTGGTGGAGCGTTACTCCAATGTCCGCGCCGCGGTTCTCGAAGGGGAACACCTGCTTGATGCCGGGCAGGGCGCTCAAGGCTTCGGTGCGCTGGGCCCAGGCTTCGATGACGGTGCGCGCACGGGTCTCACCCAGTTCCGCGAAGGAGCCGGTGTGCTGCGGGGTGAAGGCCACTACCTCGCAACGGCCGAAGGCTGCTCCCTTGATCCCGTGCCCTCCGCTGGCAGGGGCCTGTGGAATATCGCCCAGCGCAGGACCCAGGGAGGGGAAGCGGTTCTCGAAGACCACTACGTCGTAGTCGGGAGCAGGTATCTCCGACGGGTTGGCTGTGGTGGTGGGGCAAATGGGGCACTGCTCGGCCGGCGGAAGGTGGGTGCGGCTCTGGCGGTGGGCAGCCACGGCAACCCACTCTCCGGACAAAGCGTCGTACCGCACTTCGCCGGGTTCCCCCCGGGCCGGGAGATCCCGGTGGTCCACCAATGACCCGGGTGTCCGTTCGGGAGTCCCGGGGTCGTCGAAGTAGATCAGCTCGCGGCTGTCGGCGAGGCGGGTACTGGTGATGCGACTCATGGACCCATCATTCCATAAGCAATCAAAAACGCATAGTTTCTAACAAAAATTAACATCACAGTGATCGGGCCCAGCGTCGGCGTGCAGTACGGTATTCCCATGCCTGACTCTTCCCCCACTCCAGAAGCAGAAACCCGGTCCGAGGCACGCCGCTTTGCCACAGGCCGCCAATTCGAGCTGCGCCGCGGTGATGCGCTCGCAGTCGTCACCGAACTGGCTGCCGGTCTGCGCCTCTACTCGCGCAGCGGAGTCCAGCTGACCGAAAGCTACGGGGACGCCGATATTCCTCCGGGTGCCACGGGAATCACCCTGGCACCGTGGGCCAACCGCGTGGAAGACGGTGTATGGCATCTCGAGGGCAAGAAGCAGCAACTCGACGTCACCGAAGTGTCACGCAACAATGCAAGCCACGGCCTGCTCAGGAACGCCGGGTACGCGCTGGTGGATGAATCCGAGTTCTCCGTGACCCTGGAGGCCACGGTCTTCCCGCAGCATGGCTACCCCTTCCTGGTCCGCCACCGGGTCCGCTACGAAATCGATGCCAACCTGGACCTGCACGTTGAGCAAACCCTGCTGAACGATTCGGATGCCCAGGCACCCTTCGTTCTCGGGGCCCACCCGTACCTGCGCCTCGGTGACGTTGCTCCGGAAGACCTGACGTTGCACGTCAAGGCGGGAACCCGGCTGGTTGCCGACGAACGCTTGATTCCCCGGAGCACCGCGCCTGTGGAAGGCGATTTCGACCTGTCCGGGGGCCGCTCCGTGGGCAGCTTGGACATAGACGTCGCCTTCACCGATTTGGCGTACGACGGCGGCACTGCCCGCCACACGCTGAGCGCACCGGATGGGCGCAGCGTGAGCCTGGTGCAGGACCGGAACTGCCGGTATGTCCACGTGTTCGTGACCGACACGTTCCCGGGCCGGAGCAAAGCCGTGGCGCTGGAACCCATGACGGGTCCGGCCAATGCCTTCAACAGCGGGGACGGCCTGCGTTGGCTGGGGCCTGGAGAGTCCTTCGCCATGACCTGGGGTATCAGCGCTTCGCTTTAGCTGGTCCGTGGGTGGTTCGGTTTCCCATACGGGCCGGGCTGCGGAAGTATGGGTTCATGACGCCAACACCGGACGCCAAAACCCGTTCAGACCGCCAGATCGCCGAGGACATACCGTACGGTGTGCGCATAGCGGCCGCATGGTCCTGGCGGGCCGGCCTCATTCTGGTGATGATCGGCATCCTGGTCTGGCTGCTTGGCAAGGTCAGCTTCCTCATCATTCCAGTCATGGTTGCCGCCCTGCTGGCAGGCCTGCTCTACCCCGTGGTCGTTTGGCTGCGCAACCTGAAGGTGCCCAATGGGCTGGCTGTGGCCATCACGGTGCTGGCGTTCATTGGCGTGATCGCCGGGGCCTTGGCGCTGGTGGGACGCCAGTTGGCGGCCGGCTTCGGTGAACTGTGGCAGGAGGCGCTCACTGGCATCCAGCAAGTCCAGACCTGGCTTGCCGACGGTCCATTGCACCTGACCGCGGACCAGATCGACAAGTACATCTCCGACGCTGTCAACGCCCTGCAGAACAACAGCAGCAGCATCCTGAGCGGAGCACTGTCCTTCGGCAGTACGGCAGGTCACTTTGCGGCCGGACTGGTGCTGGCACTCTTCATCCTGATCTTCTTCCTGCTGGAGGGGAGCCGGATCTGGGCCTTCCTGGTCCGGCTGCTCCCCAGGAAAGCCCGGCGGGCCGCGGATGGGGCCGGCCGCCGCGGGTGGACCAGCATGGTCAACTACGTGCGGATCCAGATGTTCGTCGCTTTCGTGGATGCCGTGGGCATCGGCGTCGGAGCCGCAATCATCCAGGTCCCCTTGGCATTGCCCCTGGCCGTACTGGTGTTCATCGGCTCGTTCATTCCCGTGGTGGGTGCCTTGGTGACCGGTGCCATCGCCGTCCTGCTGGCCCTGGTGGCCAACGGGCCGGTCAACGCCTTGATCATGTTGGCGATCGTGCTGTTGGTCCAGCAACTTGAGAGCCACATCCTGCAGCCCCTCGTCATGGGCAAGGCCGTTGCACTGCACCCGGTGGCCGTCATCCTCACCGTGGCGGCCGGTTCCTACCTCGCAGGCATCCCGGGAGCACTCTTCGCCGTGCCGATCCTCGCCGTAGTAAATACGGCCGTTCGCTACATTGCCGGGCGGACGTGGGAACATGATGGGGGACTGGGCGCGGCTGAGGCCGCCACCGCCGAAGGTTCACCGGGGCCTGACGGCGACTCCAATTTCAAGGACGTCGACCTTCCCGCCGGTGGTACCCGCGGCGGCGCCAGTTCCAACAGCAAGGCCAAGGCCTCAGCAGGCGTCCCCACGGAGCCCACTGACGCCGACACCAACAAAGGAGAATAGCCAGTGAATACCCTCGAAACCCTGCCCGTCACGCTGGACGATGTCCTCAAGGCGCAGGAGCTGCTCGAGGGCATTATTACCAAGACTCCAGTGGAGTCGTCACGGGCACTTGGCACCCTTGTTGGCGGCAACGTCTTCTTCAAATGCGAGAACCTGCAGCGCGCCGGCTCGTTCAAGGTCCGCGGTGCGTACGTCCGCATGGCCCGCCTCTCCGAGGACGAAAAGAAGCGGGGCGTCGTAGCGGCCTCCGCCGGTAACCACGCCCAGGGTGTAGCAGTCGCCGCGAAGAGCCTGGGCATCAACGCCCGCATCTACATGCCGCTCGGCGTGGCACTTCCCAAACTTGCCGCTACCCGCAGCCACGGCGCCGAGGTGGTGCTGCACGGCCACAACGTGGATGAAGCCCTGGCCGAGGCGCAGCGTTACGCCAACGAGACCGGTGCTGTCTTCGTCCACCCGTTCGACAACGTGGATGTGGTGGCAGGGCAGGGCACCATCGGACTGGAAATCCTGGACCAGATCCCGCGCGTGGACACCATCCTCATGGGCGTCGGTGGTGGTGGCCTGTTGGCGGGCGTGGCCGTGGCCATCAAGGCCAAGGCCAAGGAACTCGGCCGGGACATCCGTGTCATCGGCGTCCAGGCCGAAAACGCTGCCGCCTACCCGCCGTCGTTGGCTGCTGACGCCCTGGTGCCCCTCAAGAAGGTCTCCACCATGGCGGACGGTATCGCCGTAGGCCGGCCGGGACAGCTCCCGTTCAGCATCATCCGCGAGCTGGTGGACGACGTTGTTACGGTCAGCGAAGACTCGCTGGCACGGGCGCTGATCTTCCTGCTGGAGCGGGCCAAGATGGTGGTGGAACCGGCCGGCGCGGTGGGAGTAGCCGCACTGATGGACGGCAAGATCGAAAACCCGGGGAACACCGCCGTCGTGCTTTCCGGCGGCAACATCGATCCGATGCTCATGCTGAAAGTCATCCAGCGCGGTCTCTCCGCAGCCGGGCGGTTCATGACCGTCCGGATGATGCTGGACGACCGCCCCGGTTCCCTGGCCACGATCGCCCGCATCATCGCGGAAAACGATGCCAACGTCACCGGGCTGGACCACACGCGCCTGGGCGGCTCCATCAGCATGGGCGACGTATCCATCACCATCAACCTGGAAACCAAGGGCCACGAACACGGTGAACAAGTGCTGGGCGCGCTCCGCGCCGAGGGCTTCCAACCGATCGTGGTGCACTGACAGGAGGTTGGCATGGTGCTCGAAACGCCCGATGGGTCAAAGGCCGAGGCCCGCGATTCGCTGGCGGGAAGGGCCAAGGGCGGGCTGCTCTTCATGGGCGGCTTCGTGGTGTTGCTCTACGTCATTGAGTTCCTGAATACGCTCATGATGCATGGGCTCAACCGCACGTTCGGCTTGCGTTCGCGCTCCTTCGACGGCGTCCTGGATATCCTGACTTTCCCCCTGCTCCATGCCAACCTCAACCACTTGCTTTCCAACACGCTGCCGCTGCTGATCTTCGGCTTCCTGGTGTTCCTGGCCGGGCTGAGGGTATTCATCACGGCACTTGCGTTCAGTTGGCTGGGGTCCGGCCTGACCGTCTGGCTCATCGGCGGGGGAGGAGTCACTGTTGGCGCCTCCGGACTGGTGTTTGGATTCTTTGCCTTCCTGCTGGTCCGGGGATTCTTCAACCGCAGTTGGTGGCAGATCCTTTTGTCCGTGGTGCTTTTCATGGCCTATGGCAGCATCCTGTTCGGCGTGCTGCCCACCGTGATGGGGTACGTTTCGTGGCAGGCGCACCTGGGCGGCGCGATCGGCGGCGTCGTTGCGGCGATCCTCCTCCGCCCCAAATCCACAGCCCCCACCCCGTAAACCCAACCAGGGGACAGCACCTGCTCCACTGAGGGCTCAGCGCGACGTTTGCTGTCCCCCAGTTGGGTGGGCCGGGGACGAAAAAACGCCGGCCTCCTGCGAAGGGAGGGCCGGCGTTTTTCCTTGGGTGAAGCGTTAGCCTGCGTACGGCTTGGCGGAAACGATCTCCACGGAGATTTCCTTGCCGTTGGGGGCGGTGTAGCTGAGCTTGTCGCCCTCCTTGTGGCCGATGATCGCGGCACCGAGCGGGGACTTCTCGGAGAAGACGTCGATGTCCGAGTCGCCGGCGATTTCGCGGGAACCAAGGAGGAACTTCTCCTCGTCGCCGGCGATCTTGGCAACAACCAGCATGCCGGGCTCAACAATTCCGTCGTCGGCGGGGGCTTCGCCAACCTGGGCATCGCGCAGGAGTACGGTGAGCTGGCGGATGCGGGCCTCGATCTTGCCCTGCTCCTCCTTGGCTGCGTGGTAGCCGCCGTTTTCCTTGAGGTCGCCTTCCTGGCGGGCGGCTTCGATCTTCTGGACGATATCCGCTCGGCCGGCGCCGGAAAGGTGGTCCAGCTCAGCCTTCAAGCGGTCGAAAGCTTCCTGGGTAAGCCAAGCTGCTGTGGCGCTGTTGGTGGTAGACACGGATTTCTCCTCTTGATCTGACAAAACAAAAGACCCCGCCGAGGTGGCCACTCGTGAAACTCAGTAACCAACTAAACGGGGGTGAAGGTTCTATCCATTGTAGTAAATCCTTTGGATGAACCCAAACCGGTTGAGTGCTGCGTCACACGATTGTTATTTGCCGCTGTCCGTGATCCAGCAGTTGTCAACCACGCCGGACACGGCCGCGGATTCGGTGATGAGGACCGTCCGCTGGGCGGTGGTCCGGCCGCCGTCGGCATCCTGTTGGGGGTCATTCGGCCCGATCTCCACCACTTTCCACCCCACTACGGCGAACTTGGAGTCCATGGCCTTGATGGCGCATTTCGCCGTGGCTGAGGGGGACTTAGTGACCTGGTAATCCACCTCGGCCTGGGTGTCATCCACGGTGCTGTAGCCGATGTCCTTGAAGGTGACGGGAGCCGTGGCGGAACCGGTGGCGACGTAGGCGGCAAAACCGATGCCCACCACGAGGGCTCCAATGATGATGTTCCTCTTTGACTTCCGGGTCAATCCGCGCTTTTGGCCACCGTAGCGATTGGCTAGGCTGTTGTCTGCCGGAAGTTTGGTGGCCGATGCGTCCTCTGAAGTCACCCATCCAGTTTAGTGCGGATCCCGGCAGTCCCTAATTTTTGCACCATCCATGAAAGAGGAGCCGTCCCGTGACTGCGTCCACCGAGACAGAGCAGCTTCGCCTGCTTGCCGTCCATGCCCACCCGGACGACGAGTCCAGCAAGGGTGCAGCAACCATGGCAATGTATGCCGCGGCCGGAGTCGAGGTCATGGTGGCTACGTGCACTGACGGATCGCGCGGAGACATCCAGAACCCTGCCATGGAGGATGCCCCACACCCCAAGCGGGACATGGCCGGTGCGCGCCGGTTGGAGATGGCGAACGCTGCGGCAGTCCTCGGCATCCAGCAGAGGTGGTTGGGATTCGTGGATTCGGGCCTTCCGGAGGGAGATCCGCTGCCTGCGCTGCCCGCAGGTTGCTTCGCCCTGCAGCCACTGGAGCGCGCTTCCAAACCACTGGTACGCCTGGTGCGCGACTTCAAGCCGCATGTGATCATCAGCTACGACGAAAATGGCGGCTATCCGCACCCGGATCACATCATGGCCCACAAAGTGGCCGTGGAAGCGTTCGAGGCGGCCGGAGATCCGGAGCGGTATCCGGGCATCGGCGAACCCTGGGCGCCCAGCAAGCTGTACTACGATCGCGCCTTCAGCCCCGAACGTTTCCGTGCGCTGCACTTCGCGTTGGAAGAAGCGGGTTTGCAGTCACCGTACGCCGAGCGGCTCGCAGCTTGGCTCGAAGCGGACGCCGAGGGCCACACACCGCCTGTGCCGGCACACCAGACCACCACGCAGATTGATTGCGGCGACTTCTTCGAGGCGAGGGACGATGCCCTCCGGGCGCACCGGACCCAGATCGACCCGGTGGGTTTCTTCTTCGCCGTTTCCCCGGACCTGCAGCGCACGGCATGGCCTTGGGAGGACTACACGCTGGTCCAGTCCAAGGTCACGTCCGAGCTGCCGGAAAAGGACCTCTTCGCAGGGATAAGATAGGGAAGGCCCGGGTTTCTATCGCTCGTAGAAGTCTCCCGGGGCCAACCAGTTCCCAGCCCGCTGGACCGGCATGCATCAGCTCCCATAGAAGGTTTGAACGTGCACCACTTGATCCTCGCCCTGACCGTCAGCCCGTCGCCCGACCCCACCGGCACGCTGCGTCCGGGCCTGTCCGAGGACCAGGTGACCCCGGGTACGTGGGGCTTTGTCCTGACCGCCTTCATCGTGATCCTGACCACTTTCCTCATTGTGGACATGGTCCGTCGTATCCGGCGCGTCCGGTACCGCGCACAGGTGGAGGAAGCGCGACTGGCTGCCGAGTCAGGATCGGCTGACGCTCCGACGGATGAGAACGGCGATGCCGCTCCCGGGCCCCGCTGACCCGCAGGAAAACAGATGGCCCGGAGCGTCCAATGCCCTGGGCTTGGAGCCAAGCGCCTACTTGCGCCAGCATGCAGCCAATCCGGTGTTCTGGCGGCCTTTCGGCGATGAAGCCTTTGCCTTCGCAGTGGAACGCGACGTTCCGGTCTTCCTCTCGATCGGCTACGCAGCTTGCCACTGGTGCCACGTCATGGCCCATGAGTCCTTCGAGGACCAGGCCACAGCCGACTACTTGAACGCACACTTCGTTCCCGTCAAGGTGGACCGCGAGGAGCGCCCGGACGTCGATTCGGTGTACATGGCAGCCACCCAGGCCATTAGCGGCGAGGGTGGCTGGCCGATGTCCGTCTTCCTGACTCCGGATGGGCTCGCCTTCCATGCCGGTACCTACTTCCCGCCCACACCCTTGCCCGGACGGCCCTCCTTCCGCAACGTCCTGGAAGCGGTCCACGAAGCCTGGGTGGAGCGGCGCGAAGCCGTTGAGCAGAACGCGCGCGGTTTGGCGTCGAACATGGCCAACGCCCAGATGTCCGGCGCGGTACGGCTTGATGGGCCGCCCGAGGTCCTTGATGCCGGGTTGCTGTCCGAGGCAGTTGGCCTGTTGGCGCGGTCCGAGGACGTAGCCGCCGGTGGCTTTGGCGCCGCCCCCAAGTTCCCGCCGTCGGCCGTTGTGGAATTCCTGATCCGGCACGCGGCGGCACCCTCAGAAACGGCCGAAGCGGCGAGGGACATGGCCGGCCGGACCCTGGCCGGCATGGCACGTTCCGCCTTGCGGGACCAGCTCGACGGCGGTTTCGCCCGGTATTCGGTGACGGCGGACTGGTCTGTTCCCCATTTCGAAAAGATGCTCTACGACAATGGCCAGCTCCTGCGTGCCTATACGCACTGGATCAGGCTGGGCGGAAACGCGGTGTTCCCCGTTGAGGAAGCCGCCGCTGTTGCCTCCGCCTGCGCCGACTGGATGGTGTCCGCCCTTGCTGTGGAAGGGGGCGCCCTGGCATCCTCCCTCGACGCCGATACCGTGGTGGATGGTGTCCATCACGAGGGCGCGGCCTACCTGTGGACGCCTGACTCGCTGCAGGAGGTGCTGGGTACCGGCGATGCCGAGGCCGTTGCACGGATCATGAACGTGGGCAGTGAGGGGACCGTTTCCGCCCTCGGCTCGCCGCTGCATCCCGGGAAGCTGTTGACCGGCCCCGAAGCCAGGGTGTGGGAACGCGTGCGCCCGGCGCTTCTGGCCGCGAGGGACAAGCGCAACCAGCCCGCACGGGACAACAAGGTGGTGGCCGGATGGAACGGTCTGGCGGTAGCGGCCCTGGCGGAAGCCGGAGCTGTCCTGGAACGGCCGGGACTGGTCGCGGCTGCCGAGGGCATCGCCGACTACCTGGAACGTGTCCACTGGAATTCCGGCGAGAACCTGCTGACGCGCGTCTCGCACGATGCCGCGCCGAGGGGGATCGGCGGACTCCTGGAGGACTACGCCTTCTGCGCCGACGGTTTCTTTGCGCTCTACGCCGTGACAGGGCAGAAACGCTGGTACGGCCTGGGTGAAAGCCTGGTCCTGGCCGCGAGCGACCGGTTCGTGGCGAACGGCCAGCTTGCTGACTCGGCCGGTGAATCTGCCCAGGTCTTCAACGCCCAAGGGCAACATGCCGCGCTGGATCCTTTCGACAACGCCACTCCCAGTGGTGCTGCCGCGTTCGCTGGTGCGTTGCTGACCTACTCGGCCTACTCGGGATCCCACGATCACCGCCTCATGGCCGGCAACATCCTGGGCTTGCTTCCCCCGATCGCCAGCCGCGCGCCCCGGGTGGCTGGCTGGCTCCTGGCCACGGCGCAGGCCGCCCTTGCCGGGCCGGTGGAGGCCGCCGTCGCCGGTCCGGACACGCCGCTGCGGCGCGAACTCCACCAGGCGCTGCTGGCTTCGGCAAGCCCGGGCCTGGTGGTCGCCGTGCAAACCGCGGACGACGGCGGGTCCCCGGCAGCCGCCGTCGAAGTGCCGTTGCTGCTTCACCGCTCAGGCAGCCCTGACGGCTCGGCGCAGGTGTACTTGTGCCGCGGGATGGTGTGCGAACGGCCTGTGGGGACACTGGCCGAAGTGGAAGCCAGGCTGGCCGCGATGGTTTCCGGCGCCTGAACCGCGGGTCCTAGGGCCGCGGGTCCTGGCGCCGCGGGTCCTAGCTCAGGACGGCGATCATGATGGCGATGAAGTGGGCCGCGAAAGCGAACACCGTGAAGGCGTGAAAGAGCTCATGGAAACCGAAGTGCGTAGCGCTGAAATTCGGCCTCTTGATGCCGTAGAACACGGCTCCCGCGATATAGAGTGCTCCGCCCACGCAGATGAGGACGGCGGAGGCCACGTTGGCGGCGAAGAACTGTGGCAGGTAAAAGAGTGCACCGCAGCCGAGGGCAACGTAGATGGGCACGTACAGCCACCGCGGTGCGTGGGTCCAGAGCACGCGGAACAGCACGCCGGCGATGGCTGCTGACCAAATGGTCCACAGGAGCGTGACTGCCGCGGGCCTGTCCAGGAGTGACCAGGCAAGAGGCGTGTAGCTGCCCGCGATGACCAGCATGATGTTGGTGTGGTCCAGCCGCTTGAGCACTATCCGGATCCTGTCATTCCAGTTGCCGCGGTGGTACACGGCACTGACTCCGAACAGCATGACTCCCGTCAGGGCGTAGATGGCCGAGGTGATCTTACGGTCCGCGGTGGGCGCCAGCGCCACCAGGACAATCCCCGCGGCAAGGGCAAATGGGGTTGCCACAGCATGGATCCAGCCGCGCCACAAGGGCTTGATGATGAGCGAGTCAGCCATTGTTAAAGAGTAACCTACGGTCCGGTAAGTTACTCATGGGTAATGTTGCTCCACCTTGTTCCGGGCCGCCTGCTGCACCAGCCTGCCAGCTCGGGCAGGTAGCCTTGGATGTGCGCGTCGTTCGATTGGTCAGAGCAAGGAAGTCAGGTGAGAGTCCGGTGGAGCTGCCCGGTTTCCTCTACGGCTTCTACGAACGCCGGCTCCTCAGATCGCTCGACCACCAGAAGATTCCGCGCCACGTCGGCGTCATGGTGGATGGCAACCGCCGGTGGGCGCGCCAGTTCAACGCACCCACCAGCGAAGGGCACCAAGCGGGAGCGGACAAGATCCACGAGTTCCTGGGATGGTGCCAGGAGCTGGGCGTCAAAGTAGTGACGCTCTACATGCTCTCCACGGACAACATGAGCCGCTCCGGCGAGGAGTTGGACCTGCTTATGGGCATCATTGCCAACACCATGGACCGCCTGGATGAGAACGAGGATATTTCCGTCCATGCCATGGGGGCGCCGGAACTCCTTCCCGACTACCTGGCCGAGCGGCTTAACAAGCTCACTGCCCGGACGCCGGTCCACGAGAAGATCCACGTCAACGTGGCCGTGGGCTACGGTGGGCGACGGGAAATCGTGGATGCCGTCCGGGAACTCCTCCAGGACGCCGCTGCCAAGGGCCGTAACATGTCCGAGGTTGCAGATGAACTCTCGGTGGACGATATTTCACGTTTCCTCTACACGAGGGGCCAGCCCGATCCCGACCTCGTCATCCGCACCTCCGGTGAGCAGCGGCTCTCCGGCTTCCTGATGTGGCAGAGCGCCTACAGCGAGTTCTACTTCTGCGAAGCCCTGTGGCCGGCTTTCCGCAAGGTCGATTTCCTGAGGGCCCTCCGCGATTATGCGGGACGCCAACGCCGCTTCGGTTCCTGAGGCGCCCGATTCCTCCTGGTCATTTCAACCACTGCTGGGTGAACTTCCGTTAATCCCGAATTCACTCGTGGAGAAGCGACTTGCCGACGCCACAAAGAGGAATTTCCTGTGGCGGGGATTACGTTAAACCCATCAGCAGGCAAAACCGCCCGCTGATCGGGGAGGCCAGTAGATGGAGCGGATCATCGCACCAGTTACAGGGGAGGCCACGCCCGGCCTTCCGGCCGAGCCGCTTCACCATAAGGCCGGGCGAACGCCCGGGGCTGGAGTCGATGTGGCTATTTCAGAGCAACTGCCCGCAATGGTTTCCGACGGGGAAAGTGCAGCTACCTCTCGCGCCAAGCGCGCCACCAAAGGGACAAAGAAAACCGCGGCACCCACAGGCCGCAGCTACGTCATAGATACCTCCGTCCTGCTCTCCGATCCGCACGCACTGCTGCGCTTCGCCGAGCACGAGGTCATTGTCCCGATCGTGGTCATCAGCGAACTTGAGGGCAAACGCCACGATCCGGAACTGGGCTACTTTGCCCGGAAAGCCTTGCGGCTCCTGGACGACCTGCGGATTGAGCATGGCGGCCTGGACCACCCCATTCCCTTGGGAAACGATGGTGGCCTGCTCAGGGTGGAAATGAACCACATTTCGCCGGACGTCCTCCCAGCGGGCTTCCGCGGCAGCGACAACGACAGCCGGATCCTGGCGGTCGCGAAGAACCTGGCCAACGAGGGCCACAACGTCACCGTGGTCTCCAAGGACCTCCCCATGCGCGTCAAGGCTTCGGCCATGGGCTTGCACGCCGACGAGTACCGGAACGAACTCGTCAAGGACTCCGGCTGGACCGGCCTGGCCGAAATCGAAGCCAGCGAACAGGAAGTCAGCACCCTCTACGGCCACGAACCGGTCTTCATCCCGGCCGCGGCCGAACTGCCCGTGAATACCGGCCTGGTGGTCCTCTCCAACCGCGGCTCGGCACTGGGCCGGGTGGGTTCGGACAAGCAGGTCCGATTGGTCAAGGGAGACCGGGATGTCTTCGGCCTCCACGGCCGCTCGGCAGAACAGCGGCTCGCGATCGACCTCCTCATGGACCCGTCCGTGGGCATCGTTTCCATCGGCGGGCGTGCCGGCACCGGTAAGTCCGCCCTGGCCCTCTGTGCGGGCCTCGAAGCCGTCCTCGAACGCCGCGAGCACCGCAAGGTAGTGGTCTTCCGTCCCCTGTACGCAGTTGGTGGACAGGAGCTCGGCTACCTGCCCGGCTCCGAATCCGAGAAAATGAACCCGTGGGCGCAAGCGGTGTTCGACACCCTCGGCGCGCTGGTCAGCCAGGAAGTAGTGGAAGAAGTCATGGACCGCGGAATGCTGGAGGTCCTGCCGCTCACCCACATCCGCGGCCGCTCCCTGCACGACGCCTTCGTGATCGTGGACGAAGCACAGTCACTGGAGAAGAACGTCCTCCTGACGGTGATGAGCCGCATCGGCCAAAACTCCAAGATTGTCCTCACCCACGACGTCGCCCAGCGCGACAACCTCCGCGTGGGCCGGCACGACGGCGTCGCAGCCGTCGTCGAAACCCTCAAGGGACACCCGCTGTTCGGGCACATCACGCTGACCCGGTCCGAGCGGTCGCCGATCGCGGCCCTCGTGACGGAGCTGCTTGAAGGGGCAGAAATCTAAAGTGCTGGTGCCCAAGGGCCGTGGCCGGGTTCGCCGGGCCACGGCCCGTCGGCGTGGGTCAGAGGCCCAGGTACGATTTCAGTCCTTCGTGGCCTTGGACGTGGAGGGTCCAGTCGGGGCGTTTGAAGGATTCTGGGGTGAGGCGGACTTTTTGGACGTCCTCCACTTTGGTGCCCCAAACGGTGCGCGTGAGGCCGTTGGGTTCGTAGCCCAGGCTTGTGGAGACGCCCAGGGATTGTTGGTTCCAGGTAGCGGCTTCGGATTCGGCCACCTCCGCCTTCAGGTAATCGAAGGCGTAGCTGACGACGGCGGCGCGCATCTCCTTGCCGATGCCGCGGCCTTGCGCCGCTTGCTTGAGCCACGAGCCTGTGTGCACCGTCCGGAGTACCGCGAACTTCGTGGCAGCGAGGTCCTGGACTCCGAGGAAATCGTCGCCTTGCCAGACGCCCAGGAGCAGGGTCCAGTCGTCCGGGGTGAATCCTGCCCGGCAGCGCCAGTACCACTGGGCCATCTTGGGAGCCAGTTCGTTGTCCGGGAGTTCGGCCCACGGCGTGCTGAAAGGGCTCTTTCCAGGCTCGTGGATTCCGGACCGGGCAGCAGCCACGGCGGCGGGGATGTCGGCGTCGAAAATGGGACGCAGGACGAGGCGCGGCGTGGTGAGGGTCAGTCCGAAAGGGGGCCAGATGTTTGCCAGCGAGGTCATCGCCGCAGTCTAGCGTGGCCGGAGCGGGGCTTGCTGTCACGCGGCTTCCCTCAGAGCCGGGCAGCGTCAGGCCGCCGGGCCGATGTCCCAGGAGATGTGGCGCCGGACATCGGTCAAGTTCATGGACTCGGCAAGGAAGAGGTCATCCAACATGTACTCGTCCACGGCCAGGATCTTGAGCCAATGGCCCTTGCCGGAGGATTCGCCATCCAGCGATTGGCTGGCGACGCAGACTCCCGTGGCAGCGTCTACACGGACCAGCGTCCGTCCCGGGTGCGCCAACGGTTCGGCGGGATCCGAAGGCTTGTAGGTCCGGCCCCGGGTGATGACTGCCTCCAGTGCCAGGCGCCCCTCGTGGTCCACCTCGCGGAGTTCATCGAAGGACACCGGGTTGGTGTCCGGGAACTCCAGGGGTACGGGCGCGTTGCCGGCAAGTTCCACGGGGTCCAGGGCGGCGGCGAGCCGGCCGTTTCCGAACGAAGGCTCACCGTAAGCGGCTTCCGGACGGCGCCGAACCAGGCCGCCGTCGTCGTAAACAGGTGTCACCAGATGCGGCGGAAGCAGCCACGAGCGGCGCGTAGCGCTGACATAGAACTCATCCCTGGAGTCGTTGATCCCCGTGGTGCTGTAGAGGAGTTGGCCATTCGGAGACTCCAGGCGGAGCGCTCCCGGACGCCTGAGCCAGGCCCGCACGATGTTGGCGCCCGTCCCCGGCCGCTCAAGGTATTCGAACCGAAGGCTGGTCCACTTCCAGGGCGATGAACGGCACAGGTTCCGGAACGTGGAGGACAAGTCGGAATCATCCCCTGAACGCCCGTTTGAGGGTCCAAATCCCGGCGGCAGGCCGGGTCCATCTGTACTGTAGCGCCCCATATCCACAGTGTACCCAGAGGTTCACGCCGGGCCCGGAGATAATCCGGGGTAGCATCCGAGGGTGATCCGACGACTCGCCGACCTCTGGGACGCCGCCCCTTTTGCCTTCTGGCTGGTGCTGTTGGCGTCCCTTTATTTCGTGGTCATGGCGGTGCGGCTCACGGTGATCGACGTTCGAAGCCATTTGCTGCCCAACCGCATCGTCTTTCCGTCGTACGGGGTGGCCGGGATCCTGCTCCTGGCTGCGGCCCTGCTCTCCGGGTCACGGATGGACGGCGCGCTGGCCGGAATTCCGGGGCTCGGGGTGCTTGCCGGTGCCGCTGCCCTGTGGGTCCTCTATTTCCTGCTCCGGCTCGTCTATCCGCCGGGTATGGGATTCGGGGACGTGAAGCTGGCCGGGGTGTTGGGTTTGTACTTGGGCTACCTTGGCTGGGGCCACGTATTCGCGGCAACGTTCCTGGCGTTCCTCCTGGGCGGGCTGTGGGGGCTGGTCATCATCGTGACCAGGAGGGGCAGCCTCGCCTCGGCGATTCCCTTTGGACCGTTCATGCTGGCAGGGGCTGCCGCAGCCATGGTTGTCCTGCCTGCATGACGCCGTAAGCTGGCTGCATGGGTGCACCTGAGTTTGTGCTGAAGCTGCGGGAAAAAATCGGGAATGACCCGTTGTGGCTGCCTGCAGTCCGGGGCATCGTGTTGGATGACGAAGACAGGGTGCTCCTGTGCCAACGCTCGGATAACGGACACTGGACGCCGATAACGGGAATCCTGGAGCCGGGGGAGCACCCGGCCCCGGGTCTGGTCCGGGAAATCTTCGAGGAAACAGCCGTGGTAGCCGAGACCGAACGGATCATCGGGGTCGGAGTGGTAGGTCCGGTGACCTTTCCGAACGGCGACGAATGCGATTTCCTCGATATCACGTTCCGCTGCAAGTATGTCTCCGGTGAAGCCCGGGTCAACGACGACGAGTCCCTGGATGTCCAGTGGTTCCACCTGGATGATCTCCCCGAAATGAGCCACGGACACCTGCAGGCCATACGGCTCGCCACGGAGCCCGAAGGCCCCGTGGCGTACCAGACGGAGTAGCAGATCAGCGGCGGGCGGCTTCGAGTTCCTCGGCCTCGGCGCCGCCGATCGCCTCACCGCGGGCAACCATGCCGGCCGTGTCCGAGAGCGGGATCTGCTTCAGGGTGATGGCCAGGATCAGGGCGATGGCGATGAACGGCACGAGGTACCAGAACACAGGTGCCAGGGAGTCGGCGTAGGCGTTCACGATCGCGTCCCGAAGCTGTTCCGGCAGCTGCGCCAGGGCCTGCGGATCCAGGGTGCTGGTGGACTGCGAGGCCTGCTCGGATGAGGCGCCGGCGCCGGTGAAGGCCTTGGTCAAGGACTCAGCGAGGCGGTTGGTGAAGATCGAGCCAAAGACCGCTACGCCCAAGGACGCACCTACTTCGCGGAAGTAATTGTTGGTGCTCGTCGCGGTACCGATCTGGTCCGCAGGGACAGAGTTCTGGACCACCAGGACAATGACCTGCATGATCAAACCCAGCCCGGCGCCGAAAATGAAGAGCTGTACGCAAATCATCCAGATGGGCGTCTCGGCGGTCAGGGTGGTCAACCAGAGCATGGCAAGAATGGTCAAGGCCGCGCCCAGGATGGGGTAGAGCTTGTACTTGCCCGTCTTGGAAATCCTGATGCCGGAGAAGATGGACGTGCCCATGAGGCCCACCATCATGGGGAGCATGAGCAGGCCGGACTCGGCCGCTGAGGTTCCGGAGGACATCTGCAGGAACGTCGGCACGAAGGCGATTGCAGCGAACATGCCCAGGCCCAGCGTGAAGCCGATGGCCGTGGCGTTGATGAAGATCGGGTTGCGGAACAGGCTCAGCGGAATGATGGGATCCTCGGCGCGGCGTTCAGCCATGACGAAGGCGAATGCGGCCAGGACCATGCCGGCGCCAAAAGCCCACGTCAACGGTGAATCCCAGCCTTCGTCCTTCTTGCCACCAAAGTCGGTGAAGAAGATGAGGCAGGTGGTGGCAGCGGAAAGGAAGACGACACCAAGGATGTCGATCTTCTTTTCGGCCTTCTTGTTCGGCAGGGTCAGGGTGAACCAGGCCGTGATGAAGGCGGCGATGCCGATGGGGATGTTGATGTAGAAAGCCCACTCCCAGGTCAGGTGGTCCACGAAGAATCCACCCAGCAGCGGACCGGCGACGGCGGACAAGCCGAAGATGGCGCCCAGCGGACCCATGTACTTTCCGCGTTCCTTGGCCGGCACAATGTCCGCGATGATGGCCTGGGACAGGATCATGAGGCCACCGCCGCCGAGGCCCTGGATGGCCCGGAACACCACGAAGCCCCAGAACTCCGTAGCGAAGGCACAACCGACCGAAGCCAGGGTGAACAGGGCGATGGCGACGAGGAACAGGTTCCGCCGGCCAAGGATGTCACCGAACTTGCCGTAGATCGGCATGACGATGGTGGTGGCCAGGAGGTAGGCCGTGGTGATCCAGGCCTGGTGTTCCACGCCGCCGAGCTTGCCCACGATGGTGGGCATGGCCGTGGAGACGATCGTTTGGTCCAGGCTGGACAACAGCATGCCCGCTATCAGGGCAGAGAAGATGATCCAGATCCTCTTCTGGGTCAAGAGCAGCGGCTCGGCTGCCTTCGAGAGTGTACTCATGCGGGGTCCTTCGGTGTCTGTGCGGGGGTGGTGTCCAGCGGTTGCGAAAAGAGTTTCCGGGCCGCGGCGAGGTTCTGGTCAAGAAGCTCGCGGTAGGGCCGGGTGTTGTCCTCCGAGAAGAACTGGTGGGAGGTCTTCTTGGAAACGGCTCCGAATACGGCCGAGGCCATGACGATTTCCGGGTGCCCGGGAGAGAGGCCTTCGCGGTGGGCGATCAGTTCCATGAACTGCAGTTCCCGGGCCTCGCCCTCCAAGGTCATGCGGCCAAGGAGTTGGGGCTCGGCCTTGATGGCGGCGATCAGTTGGTGGACCTCGGTGCGGCTGATGGTTGATCGCTCCACGATGTCCACGGTGAGGTGGTAGAGGGCTGCCAGCAGGGTGTCCGAGATGCCGTCGGGGCGACGTTCGGGATCGCGGTTGAAGTCATCCAGCGCATCCTGGGGAAGGTCGTCGGAGAAGGCCCCGATCACGGCGTCTTCCTTGGAATGGAAGTAGTTGAAGAAGGTACGCCGCGAAATGCCCGCCGCTTCGCACACCTCTTCAACGGTGTAGCCGTTCAGACCCCGTTCGGCGGTCAGGGTGCGGGCGACGGCGGTGATCGCCAACCTCGTGGCGGCGCGCTTGCGCTCGCGGAGGCCGCCGTCGATATTTGCACTATTGCTCACAGAGTAAAGTTTTGCACTAAGTATTCAATAGTGCAAAAAGAAAGTGGAGTGTCGTTCCCCACATGGTTCGGGTAGCGGAAAGGGCCGGGGACGACGACGGCCGGCACCTTCCGTGCGGAAGGTACCGGCCGTCGTCGTACTAGCGGGTTGGTGCGCCTAAGCCTTGTGGGCCGGGGACGTCATGGTGGTGACGTCGAGGGCCTTATCGAGGTCGGCCTCGGAAACCTTGCCCTCGCTCTCGCCGACGAAGCCGAGCTTCTCGGTGGCCTGGCGGATGGTCAGGCCTTCCTTGACGGCGATCTTGGCGATCTTGGCGGCGTTCTCGTAGCCGATGTACTTGTTCAGCGGGGTCACGATGGACGGGGAAGCCTCGGCCAGGAAGCGGGCGCGCTCGACATTGGCGGTGATGCCGTCGATCATCTTGTCGGCCATGACGCGGCTGGTGTTGGCCAGCAGGCGGATGGACTCCAGCAGGTTGGCGGCCATGACCGGGATGCCGACGTTGAGCTCGAAAGCACCGTTGGTACCGGACCAGGCGATGGCGGTGTCGTTGCCGATGACCTGGGCGCACACCATGATGGAGGCTTCGCAAATCACGGGGTTGACCTTGCCCGGCATGATGGAGGAGCCGGGCTGCAGGTCAGGGATGGCAATTTCGCCGAGGCCCGTGTTGGGGCCGGAACCCATCCAACGGAGGTCGTTGTTGATCTTCATGAAGGAGATCGCGATGTTGCGGAGCTGGCTGGAGCCTTCGATCAGGCCGTCGCGGTTGGCTTGGGCCTCGAAGTGGTCCCGGGCTTCGGTCAACGGCAGGCCGGTGTCTGCAGCGAGCAGTTCGATGACGCGCTCCGGGAAGCCTGCCGGTGTGTTGATACCGGTGCCCACCGCGGTGCCGCCGAGGGGAACTTCGGCGACGCGGGGGAGTGCGGCGTTGATGCGCTCAATGCCGTAGCGGACCTGCGCGGCGTAGCCGCCGAATTCCTGGCCAAGCGTGACAGGGGTGGCGTCCATGAGGTGGGTGCGGCCGGACTTGACGACGTCCTTGAATTCCGCGGCCTTGCGGTCCAGGGAGGCGGCCAGGTACTCCAGGGCCGGTATCAGGTCGTTGATCAGGGCCGAGGTGGCTGCAACGTGGACGGACGTCGGGAAAACGTCGTTGGAAGACTGGGAAGCGTTCACGTGGTCGTTGGGGTGGACCACCTTGTCGCTGCCTGCTGCGGAGAGGGCACGCGAAGCCAGCTCTGCGATGACCTCGTTGGTGTTCATGTTCGAGGACGTGCCGGAGCCGGTCTGGAAAACGTCGATCGGGAAGTCACCGTCGTACTTGCCGGCAGCAACCTCGTCGGCTGCGGAAGCGATTGCCTTGGCGAGCTCTTCATCGAGCACTCCCAGTTCGGCGTTCGCGAGTGCAGCGGCCTTCTTGACGCGTGCGAGTGCTTCGATGTGCGTGCGCTCCAGCGTCTTGCCGGAGATGGGGAAGTTCTCCACAGCACGCTGCGTCTGGGCGCGGTACAGGGCGTTCACGGGGACGCGAACTTCGCCCATCGTGTCATGTTCAATACGGAACTCAGTGGTGGAAGTCATGGGGCTAGCTTAGGGCGATTGCGGGCTCCACCGAAAACCCGGAAGGCAGTGCTACGTGCCCCGGCCGAAGGGCCGGGGCACGTTGTCCTAGACCTGTCCGATCGCGGAAACAAGGGCCGCTTGGCCCTCACCGAGCTTGTAGGAGAGACCGATCACGGCCACACGGCCTTCCTCAATGGCGTCGGAAATCACACGTGAACTGTCAGCGAGGCGATCCGCGGTCTGCTTGACGTGTTCCACCACCATGTCGTTGACGTCTTCCTGGCCGTTGCGCTTGGCGGTCAGCACCGAGGGGGTAATGCGTTCCACGAGGTCGCGGATGAAGCCCGGAGGCATCTCACCCGTTTCCACGGCTCCCTTGGTGGCTGTCACGGCGCCGCAGCTGTCGTGGCCCAGGATGGCGATCAGGGGAACCTTGAGTTCGCTGATGCTGTATTCCAGGGAGCCGAGGACTGCGTCATCGATCACCTGGCCGGCGGTGCGGACCACGAAGGCATCGCCCAGGCCAAGGTCGAAGATGATCTCGGCCGCGAGGCGCGAGTCGGCGCAGCCAAAAATGACGGCGAATGGATTCTGTCCCTCGAGGAGGGAGGAGCGGCGGGAAGCATCCTGGTTGGGGTGCTGGGATTCGCCGGAGACAAAACGTTCGTTACCCTCGCGGAGGCGTTGCCAGGCCAGGGCCGGAGTCAGATTAGTAGGCACCTGATTACTTTACGGCGCGGGCGTGGCAGGCTGCGAAAGTGTTGCGCCGGGTTGTGGGGAAGCGGAGCCTGCTGCGGGGGCCTGGTCCGCGGACTTTACGACGGCGGCCGCCAGGGTGGCGAATTCGTCGAGGTTCGCCGTGCCGCTCAGGATGATGGTGGTTCCTTTGTATTGCAGCGTCATGCTGCGCTTGTCCTTACCGGAGTCGCGCAGTTCCCAGTCCTGGCCGCCGGCGTTTCGGGTTCCCGTGACCGGGAGGTTGCCCGTCTGTTGCAACACCCAGGTGGGGTTGGCCTGCCGCGTCTGGATCAAGCCGATGAACGCCTCCTTGGGCGTCAGGTAGCCCACCTCCCACGTGGGGACGCCAGTGGCGGTGCCGGTTTCCCACCGGGCATAGTTTGGCGTGAATGTGTCGCCGGTATCCGGGGTGACGGGTGTGAATCCCGCCACATCGGTGGCATTCCGGGCGATGCCTGCGACGTCCACTGCGGGTCGGAAGTTCTCACCTTTGGGTGCGGGGTTCATGAGAACGACGGGAAGGAAGGCCAGGACACACAGCACCAGTGCGATGATCATGCCAATGACCGAGGCGTTGGCCCGTTTGGCGGCTTTCGCCGGAATGACGGGCTTGTACGGGGCGTCCGGGTTACTGGTGGGGCTGGCCTCATTGGCGTTAGGGCCATTGCCGGCCGCGGGCTTGTCCTGCGTTTCACTCACTCTTCCATAGTCCCTTATCGCTGCTGTGAACACACAACCGGGAACCTCACCAGGCCCAACGGATGCGGTGGTCATCAACCGCCCGGTAGGAGCTCCGGCGACTATGATCAATGGAGAGGGACCACAGGTGGCCTTGTGCAACCGTGTCCGGTCCCGTGAATCGTCACTCGAAGAAGAGGTTCAAGTGTCTCCTGCACCAATGACCCAGCAGTTTTCCACGATTTCGCCGTCGCTCGCCGTCGGAATCGACGAGCCTGACCGTAACCTCGCACTGGAACTCGTCCGTGTCACCGAAGCCGCAGCCATTGCCGGCGGCCACTGGGTTGGCTTCGGCGACAAGAACAAGGCAGACGGTGCCGCCGTCGACGCCATGCGCTCATTCCTCCACACCGTCCACTTCAACGGCGTCGTAGTCATCGGCGAAGGCGAAAAGGACGAGGCCCCCATGCTGTTCAACGGCGAGCAGGTTGGCGATGGCACCGGACCGGAGTGCGATGTTGCCGTAGACCCCATTGATGGAACGCGTCTGACTGCCCTGGGCATCAACAATGCCCTTGCCGTCCTGGCCGTGGCCGAACGCGGTTCCATGTTCGATCCCTCCGCCGTGTTCTACATGGAGAAGCTCGTCACCGGTCCCGAGGCTGCCGACATGGTGGACCTCCGCCTTCCGGTCAAGCAGAACCTGCACCTGATCGCCAAGGCCAAGGGCGTCAAGGTCAGCCAGCTCAACGTCATGATCCTGGACCGCGACCGCCACCGCCCCCTCGTGGAGGAAATCCGTGAAGCCGGCGCGCGCACCAAGTTCATCATGGACGGCGACGTCGCGGGTGCCATCGCCGCGGCCCGCAGCGGTACCGGCGTGGATGCGCTCATGGGCATCGGCGGCACGCCGGAAGGCATTGTTGCTGCTTGTGCCATCAAGTCCCTCGGCGGCGTGATCCAGGGCCGCCTGTGGCCCACTTCCGACGACGAGAAGCAGAAGGCCATCGACGCCGGCCACGACCTTGACCGCGTCCTGTCCACCAATGACCTTGTCACCTCGGACAACTGCTACTTCGCAGCCACCGGCATCACCGACGGCGACCTCCTCCGCGGCGTGCGCTACCAGAAGGACCGCGTGCTGACGCAGTCAATCGTGATGCGTTCCAAGTCCGGCACGGTGCGCTTCGTTGATGCAGAGCACCACGCCTCCAAGTGGGAGACGTACGCGCGCAGGTAAGCTCTGCACCCAACGCGCCTTGGGCGCAAGAAGCGCCCCATCGCTCTGCGGCTATCTCCTCGTTCCTCGTCGATTTGATGCCGCTGACGCGATAGGGCGCTTCTTGCTGTGTGGCGGACCAGGTGTCGCGCTTTCCTGGCGCTGGGAAGAGAGAATCAGCGGAGCCGGTCGCGGAGCTTCCTTGCCAGTTGGTAGGCGCCGTAGCGGAGTTTGTTGACCGGGAGGTCCCACGTGCCGGGGTAGGAGACCTCACGGCCGCCGAAGGACTTCTTGAAGGCCGTGAAGCCTGCCCATTTGTGGTCCGGCTGGTCTTCGGGTGCCACGCCCCACAGGTCCACGTGCTTGAGGCCCTTCTCCTTGGCGTCGGCCATGAGGGTGACCAGCAGCGGAATGCCGGCACTCAACTTGCGGTGGGTGTCATCCAGGGCGGCGTGGGCGTAGACGCGTGTGTCCGCGGAGTCGTAGGCAAAGGCCGCCGCGATCGGTTCTCCTTCGAGCTCTGCGATGAACAGGGTCCCGGCGCCTGCGGGGAGCAGGGACTGCGCCACGCTGGTGAGGTACTCGTCGCTTTGCGGCTTGAAGCCGTTCCGCGCTGCCGTTAGGTGCAGGAAGTGCAGCAGCACGGAAATGTCCGCGGGATCCTGTGACGCCCGGAAAGTGACACCCTTTTTGTGGATGTTGCGGTACAGGTTCCGGTTGGTGGGCTTCATGCCCGCCAGGACATCCTTGAAGTCGCCCTCAAGATCCACGATCCAACTCAGCTCGGGCTGCTGGTTAGCCGGCGCGGGCTGGAGGCCGCGCGCCCGAAGGAGGGGACCGGCGTCGGACGCGGTAAAGCCGGCGGAGACGGGTTCCATGCGGACGAAAACGGCGCGTTCTTTCTTCGCCAAACTCACCAAGGCGGCAGTAGCGGCGTCGAAAGCTTCCACGGAGTCCGCCACGGGGCCGTAGGGTGCGTAGATGATCTTGCCCGCCGGGTTCTTTTCCTCGATGGCCAGGCAGCTCCAGCCGGGACCCGATTGCTCGTGGACGCGGCGGCCCAGGGATCGTTGCACATCGGCCCAGGCGGACGTCTGGAGGAAGTAGTCCACGCTTAGTTCCCCTTCGTCCTGGATGACAGTCCCGTGGTGACCGCGAAGGCCACGCTGGTTTCGGTGGCTCCCTGGACGGGATGGACGTTCACGGGGTTCTCCACCTCGGGGATGAACGCGGCGGCGCCGCGTTCCAGGCGGAGATCGCTCTTGGGGGAGTCGAGGACCACAGACCCGGAAACAACCACGACGACGGCGGGCCCGGTTTGCGCCAAGGGCACGGGCTCGGCCGTGGGGCCCAGTTCGATGCGTTGGAGCTGGAACTCCTTGAATGGAGGCCGGTACAGTTCCTGGCCGAACTCGGTGCCTTCAGCCACTACGTGGGGAACCCCGAGGGCCTCGAAACGCACGGTTTTGAGCAGTTCGGGGACATCGACGTGCTTGGGCGTCAGGCCGCCGCGCAGCACGTTGTCCGAGGTGGCCATGACTTCCACGCCCAGGCCGTGGATGTAGGCGTGCACGTTTCCTGCAGGCAAGTACACGGCATCGCCGGGCTCAAGGGTCAAGTGGTTCAGGAGCAGGGAAATGAGGACTCCGGGATCGCCGGGGAAAGCCTCGTTGATGCCCAGCATCGCGGTCAGGGCCTCTTCGTGCGGTTCGCGTGGGGCACCCGAGCGGAGCACGGATTCGACTTCCACCACGGCCTCGGACACTTCACGACCGCCCTCGATCAGCCGCGTGAAGGCCGCTTTCAGGGCCGATGATTCCTCTGCCAGGCCCAGGTCGTCAATGACGCCGGTGATGATGGCCGGCACGCTCATAGCCGCGGAGTCCATCACCGTTGCCAGGTGTTCAAAGATACTCCGCGACTGCGCTGCGGGCCGGAATCCGCACAGCGCCCTGAACGGGGTCAAGGCGTAGATCATTTCCGGCTTGTGGTTGTCGTCCTTGTAGTTCCGATCGGCGGAACCGGCCGCGAGCCCGGCGGCGTTCTCCCGCGCCCAACCCTCCCGCGCTTGTTCCAGGCTGGGATGGACCTGCAGCGACAACGGCTGCTCGGCCGCCAGCAGCTTGGTCAGGAAAGGCAGCCGCGGACCGAATTCCGCCACGCTCTCCGCACCCAGAAAATGCTCCGGATCGGAGGCAATAAGTTCATCCAGGGCCTGCGTTACACCATTCGGGTGGACCGCCGTCGAGGGAGAATCAGGGTGCGCCCCGATCCACAGCTCTGCTTCCGGGCCGCCCGAGGCGGGCCGGCCCAGCAACTCCGCGATCGCCGTCGTCGAACCCCAAACATAGGGCCGCAAAACATTCTCAATCTGGTACACGAAGGAAAGTCCTTTAGGTTGCGTGAACGTGGGCGGGATGCTGCGTGGCTACAGCGGGGCGCACTGGCCGTTGGTGGCCACAAGGTCACGGATGCCTTGTTCGTCGCCCTGCGCTTTGAGCCCGTTGAGCAGCTCCTCGGTAATGGGTGTTCCATCGGGTGTGGTGGTCACCGGCGTGAAGTCCGACGACGACGGCGACGGCTGCTGGCCGGCTGGCCGGACGCTGGACTGCTGGGCAGGAACCGCGCCGGCGGCACTAACGGTGCCGGCTCCCGGCTTGGTGCCGGTCACCACGGCGTCGTCCGCCTTGGGGCTGTCCGCCTTGGGGCTGTCCTGCGAGGCCAGCAGTTGCTGCACCCTGGAGTGGATGAGGTCGAAGTCCGGAACCGTGGAGAAGGAGGCCTCGAAGTCCGGCGGTCCGATGGTGAGCCGTTGGACGGGCTGGCCTTTGGACTTCAGTGCCAGGTCCACGAAGCTGCCCAACTGGGAGGACGAGATGTTCGAGTCCACCACCTTGGTGCCGGCGTTGGCGATGTCCTCGAACTTGGTCAGCAATGTAGCCGGATCGAGTTGCTTCAGCATGGCCTGCTGGACGCATTGCTGGCGTGCAATGCGGGCATAGTCGTCCACGAATTCACGGGACCGGCCGTACCACAAGGCGTGGAAGCCATCGAGGTGGACATCACCAGCGGGGATCCAGCCGTCGGGCATGCCGTGGATTCCGTTGGCCTCGTCGGTGACGGGACCGCTGATGGGAACCCAGCCGCCCGCCTTGACGCGGATGCCGCCCATGGCATCGATCAGCTTGGCGAAGCCGTCCATGTCCACCAGGACGTAGGCCTGGACGGTGATGCCCAGTGTTCCGGACACGGCTTCCAAGGTCGCCTGCGCTCCGGGATCGGCAACCCCTGGGTAGAGGTTCTGGTAGTTGTTGGTGACCTCGGTGTTGACGGCATTGATGAGGCACTCGTCGCCGCAGTTGTAGCCATCCGGGTAGATCTTCCGCATGGGCGAACCCTCGCTGAACTGTGCGTTCTGGAGGTTGCGGGGAACGGAAATAATGGCGCTTTCGCCGGTTTTGGCGTCCACGCTGATCACCGAAAGGCTGTCCGGGCGGCGTCCCGTGCGATCATCCCCGGCGTCGCCGCCCATCATCAGGAAGTTGTAGCGGCCGTCCACCGGGTCGATGGCCGGACCGGCGTCGAAGATGCTGCCGATCGCATTGCGGCTGACATTCAGCACGTACGCGAGGTAGCCAAGGGAGCCACTCGCCAGGACGGTAGCGGCCACCAGGACCACGGCAATGATGGGTCGCATTCCCGGGGCGAGCAAGGTGGGACGGATGATCCGCAGCGTGTTGATGAACAGGAACGCCCAGCCCAGGGCCAACGCCACCAGGACCACAATGAGCAGCAGCGATCCCACGGGATGCGTTGCGATGCTCAGCAGGACGCTGCGGTTGACCAACGCAAGGACCAAGGTCAGCAGCAGCAGGGCCCAGACAACCAGGGTGACGCGGAGGGCGATCCGGCCCAGTTTGCGGTCGCCAGCAACAATCTGGGCGCTGCCCGGGATGAAAAGGGTGAGCAGGACCAGCACGAAGGCGCGTTTGGTCCGTACCGGGGCGCTGGCCCCGGACGGATAGCGGACAGGATCAGTCAGAGTTGCCCCCGACTGAAACGTATTCTTTTGCATGCTGGTCATCCGCTGCCTTCCTAGCGGGTGCTCCGTGCGGAATCGCCGGCAGGTGCGAAGACTTCTTCGACTTTCCGCCGGAGGTTCTGGCCCTTCTTGGTGGCAACGTCATTGAGTTCCTGCGCGAAGTTGAGGAGGTCGTCGCGCAGGCGGCCGGCGAGTTCGTCCGTGCCGGAGGCCAGCATCCGGACAGCAAGGAGACCCGCGTTCCGTGCACCTGCGATGGATACCGTCGCCACGGGAACGCCTGCAGGCATCTGCACGATTGAGAGCAGGGAATCCATGCCGTCGAGGGTCTTCAGGGGAACCGGGACACCAATGACCGGCAGGGGAGTGACCGAGGCGAGCATGCCCGGAAGGTGGGCTGCGCCGCCGGCGCCGGCAATGATGACGCGGAGGCCGCGCTCATGGGCTGTCTGGCCGTAGCGGATCATTTCGGTGGGCATCCGGTGGGCGGAGACCACATCAGCCTCGAAGAGGATGCCGAATTCGGCCAGGGCGTCGGCGGCAGCCTCCATCACGGGCCAGTCGGAGTCCGAACCCATGACGAGCCCAACAAGGGGAGCGGTGTTTTCAGAAGTCATGCGGTCTCCTCGGAGGTTGACAGTGCCGGCAGGCGGCCGTCGCGGATGGTGTTGGCTACGGCCGTGGCCCGCTCACGCACGGAGTCGACGTCGGAAGCGGAGGTGCCCACCAAGTTGACGTGCCCGATCTTGCGGCCCGGACGGACGGACTTTCCATAGCAGTGAACCTTGGCAGCGGGTTCGAAAGCGAGGGCCATGGGGAAGGCCTCAAACAGGTTCTGGTTCTCGCCGCCGAGGAAGTTCTTCATGACCGTGACCGGAGCCAGGGCATCGGTGGCACCGAGCGGAAGGTCCAGGACGGCCCGCAGGTGCTGTTCGAACTGGCTGGTGATGGAGCCGTCCTGCGTCCAATGCCCGGTGTTGTGCGGGCGCATGGCGAGTTCGTTGATCAGGAATCCGGCGCCCACACCCGGGGTTTCAAAGAGCTCTGCCGCCATGACTCCGGTGACGCCGAGTTCGTTGGCAATGCGCAGCGCAGCTTCTTCGGCTGCCGCGGCGACCTCCAGGGAGATGTTTTGTGCCGGAGCAATGACTTCGTCGCACACGCCGTCCACCTGGATGGTGTGAACCACTGGCCACGCGCGCGATTCCCCACTGGGGGTGCGGGCCACCAAAGCCGAGAGTTCGCGGCTGAAGTCCACCTTGGCTTCGGCGAGCAGCGGACTCATGGTCTGGAACCAGTCAGCGGTATCGGCGGCCTCCTCTGCGGAGTCCACGATGCGCACGCCCTTGCCGTCATAGCCGCCGCGCGGGGTCTTCAGGACCACGGGCCACCCGATCTTGTCGCCAAAGGAGACGAGTTCGTCCACCGAGTGAACTGCCGACCATTCCGGGTTGGGCAGGCCAAGGCGGTCGATGGCGGCCCGCATGACCAGCTTGTCCTGGGCGTTGACCAGGGCATCCGGACCGGGTTGGACGTTGACGCCGGCGTCCAGGAGCGCGCGGAGGTGTTGCGTGGGGACATGCTCGTGGTCGAACGTGAGGACGTCCACGTCCTTGGCGAACTCCAAGAGGGCGTCGAGGTCCTTGTAGTCTCCGATCGGCGCGGTGGCCACTGCGGCAACGGCCGAAACGTCCTCACCTTCAGCCAAAACGCGGAGTTCGAATCCCAAAGCGGTAGCGGGCGGGGCCATCATGCGTGCGAGTTGGCCGCCGCCAACAACGCCAATAACAGGAAAAGTCACAAGGTTCAGCCTACCGAACCAGTGGCGGGATCATTGATTCTGCGGCTTTTCGTACCAACTTTTCCGCCTTTAGCATGGCGCGACGCACAGGGGTATAGGCGTTCTCACAGCCGGCTCCCGGGCAGCCCTTGGAATTCGGCGCTAAAATGGATGAGGCCCATCGGCCCACTTTTCAACGGCCTTGGAGGGTCATGATCACCACACTTGCAGATCGCATCCGCGGACTTGCCTCGCTCTTCTGGCGCGAAGTAGCCAAGTTCGGCGCCGTCGGCGGCGTTGCGTTCGTCATCGACTCGGCCGTCTTTATCTGGCTTTTCTCGGGTCCGATGCACGGCAGCGAAGTGTGGGCCAAGGCGATCGCGACGATCGTTGCAAGTATCTTCTCCTGGGTTGCCAACCGGTTCTGGACGTTCCGCCACCGTAAGCAGGCGAACGTGGTGCGGGAAGCCGTGCTTTTCGCTGTGATGAACTTCGTGGGCCTGCTGATTGCTTCCGGATGTGTTTGGTTCGCGAAGTACATCCTGAACCTCAATGACAAGCCGTCCCTCTTCATAGCCGGCAGCGTGGTGGGCCTGATCCTGGGAACCATCTTCCGCTTCTTCGCCTATCGGTTCTGGGTCTTCAATGAGGAACTCGACGCCGAGCCCGCCTACTCCCACGACCACGAACTCATCGAGGTCCACCACAAGGCAAAGGCCGGAGTCGCCGAGTCGGGCAACGCCGGGCCGCCGACGGGCGAGGTGCCGTCCATCAAGAACGGCTGACGCGCTCGTTATCCAGCAAGTGCTGCGTGACGTCCACGTCAGGGTGAACCAGGACAATTGAACCGTCCTGGTTCCAGGCGCCCAAAGCGGACGCAAGGCCGGGCTCCAAGCCTTCGGCCGCGCGGACCAACAGGCGCACGCCCGGCTCCTGTGCGGCGGCGAAGCCGTCCATCAGGGCCCCGTGGGCAAACGGCGAAGCGCCGCGCACTGCGGGATCGCCGGCCGACCCCTCGCTGTGCGCCATGAAAACGTCCCCATGGGAGCGAACTTCCGCAGCGTAGTCCACGACGCCGGCCGGCAGCTCGCCAGGCCAACGCATGGCGAGTGCGGCGAGCGGTACGGCGACCACCGCGTCGAAGCCGGCGCCAGCGCCGCCGTCGGGCTCGTTGGTCACCAAAAGGTGGGCGTCCGAACCGTCCAGCACCACTTCCATGCCCAACTGCCAGGCGGCCAGCGCCCATACGAACGACTTCCAATGGGCAGGCAGGTCCAGCCGCACGGCCATGCCGGGTTCGGCGTCCAATTCGTCCTGCAGGAGGTTGCTGGTTTTGGCAACCCAGTTGTCCAAAACCCGGCCCGACAGTTCCACGCGTTCGGCGTCGGGGCCGTACCACGTGAGCCTGGGGGAGGTGGCGTGGCCGGATCGCAGGGTGGTCATCAGGTTCGCTGCCGGGATGCTCATGGCTCAATCTTGTCACGGCCTGCGGACGGCGTCCCGGGAGTATGTGAATTGCGACACAGGCGATTTATCAGGTTCCTGTGCATCTTGTAGCGTAGATGCGGATTTCCGCGGAAGTTCGGCTGATGTTCACGTGAAGTGATTCTGTGCTTCCGATTTCCCGGACCCGCGTTGTCGCGGCGGTGGAAAACGTTGGGCGTGGCGCATCCCACTTTTCTACAGATTCTTGATTATTATCCCGGCGCGGCTTGACTGGCGGGTAGTTACACACGTGTAATTAGTAATCAAACGCCGCTGCACAGATGACCGGGCACATGATCGGGAATCGGAAAACATCCAGGCAGCAGCTGCAAAATCAGGAGGGACGCCATGGGGCAAGCGTTGCGTATCCAGGAAGATGCAGTCGTCGCAGAACAAGCGTCGGTGAAGTACCGTTCGCGGGACGTACCAGGGGACTGGTATGTGGATCCCGCGGACCCGGAAGCGGCAGAGAGATACAACCAAAACGTGCAGCAGACATTGGAGGACCAGGCAACAGCCCTCCTCGCAGCACACGAAGCATTGATCGGCGATGTACCCGAGGGTCCGGACGATGACGTGGACGATCCTCCCATGGAGCTTCGCCGTCCGCTCGAAAACCCCGCGCAGCCGGTATGGATAGGACTTCCCAGCCAGGCGGACTTCGATGATGAAGGCGAACTTGGCTGGCAGACGGACGCCTTGTGCGCCCAGACGGACCCCGAGGCCTTCTTCCCTGAAAAGGGCGGCTCCACCAGGGACGCCAAGAAAGTCTGCGGTGCATGCAATGTCCGCTCCCAGTGCTTGGAATATGCCCTGGCGAATGATGAACGGTTTGGTATCTGGGGCGGGCTCTCCGAGCGCGAACGCCGTCGGCTGAGGAAGCGAGCAGTCTAATTCTTAAGGAAGTACACGTCACCGCCGTCGTGGTAGCCCACGACGGCGGGACCTATCTCCCCAGGACTTTGGCGGCACTGTCGGACCAGACGCGTTCGGCAGATGCCGCCATTGGCGTTGATACAGGATCCACTGACTACTCAGCGGAGTTGCTCCGGGATGCGCTCGGCGATGCGAACGTGGTGGAACACCACCAGCCCAAGTCAGGCTTCGGTGCGGCCGTCCAAGCCGGCCTGCAGCAGTTGGCCCCCGCAGGAGCGCACGGCAATGCGGACGTGGTGGAGTGGATCTGGCTCCTGCATGACGATGCCGCTCCTGCCCCCGATGCCTTGGCCGAGTTGTTGCTTGCTGTGGAGCGCACTACCTCGGTAACCATTGCCGGGTGCAAGCAGCTCGACTGGAACGACGAGCGCCGCCTGGTGGACGTGGGACTTTCCACGAGCCGCTGGGCCGAGCGGTTGACGCTGATCGACGCCGATGAAGTTGACCAAGGCCAATACGATCCGCGTTCGGATACGCTCGCCGTGAACTCCGCGGGCATGCTGATCCGGCGCGATGTGTGGGAACTCCTCGGAGGGTTCGATCCTGCGCTTCCCGGCAGCGGCGACGATGTTGACCTGTGCTGGCGCAACTGGCTGGCCGGCAACCGCGTGGTGGTGGTACCCAGTGCACGGATGTTCCACGTCGAGAACAGGCCGAATGCCCTAGGCACGTCATCGGCAGCACGCAAGGCCCAGATCCATTTGCGGCTCAAGCACACACCATGGTGGAACGTCCCGTTCCAGGCCGTAGGCGCCCTGTTCGGTGCGCTGGTCCGGCTGGTCCTGAGTATCCTGCTCAAGGAACCCGGCTATGGCTTCACCCAATTCACCGCCACCCTTGCCGCGCTTGCACGGCCCGTGGCTGTAGCCCGTGCCCGTCGTTCAGCGGCCAGGACGCGCTGCCGGCAGCGTTCTTTGGTTCGCGGCCTGCAGAAGTCTTCGCGCGAGGTCCGTGCGCACAGGAGGTCGCTCCTTGAGGCCATCCGCCCGGCTGACGATCGCCAGGATACCTCGGACCTCCTGGCCGCCGAGCCCAGCGGCGACGCCGTTGATGACTTTGCCGCCTTGGCCACCAATGAACGCGGCTGGGTAGGGACCGGTGCCGCAGCAGCAGCGCTGACTGGTTTGGCGGCTGGCTTGATTGGCTTGCTTGGTCTGTTGCGCACCGGCGTCGTTGCCGGTGGCGGGCTCCTACCCGTTTCCACATCACTTGGCGACATGTGGGATAACGCCTCGGGTTGGTGGATCTCCTTGGGCGCCGGACTCCCCGGGCACGGGGACCCGTTCGGCTACGTCCTGTGGCTCCTCTCGCTGTTCGGATGGGGCGATGGCAACTCAGCCATCGCCTGGCTCCTGGTCCTGGCCATGCCCTTGTCCGCTGTGGGCGCCTGGTTTGCCGTGGGCGCGCTCACCAAGCGCCGCAGGTTCAGGACCGTTGCTGCGCTGGCCTGGGGCAGTGCGCCGGCGCTGCTGATAGCCATCAACCAGGGCAGGTTGGGGGCCCTGCTGGCCCATCTGGTGATGCCGCTCCTTCTGCTGGCGCTGCTTCGGGCAACAGGGACGGCCATCGGCGGCACTGCCACCCAGGCACCGTTCAGCCGGAGGCCGACGCCGGTCCGTGGGAAGCCGGGCATTAACGGGACACCGTCGTGGACTGCTGCGGCAGCCGCCGGGCTCGCCATGGCTGTTGTGACCGCTGCGGCTCCATCGCTCCTGGCTCCCATTGCCGTGGCAATCGTTCTTGCTGCCGTCGTGCTCGGATCCCGTGGGAAAACGCTCTGGTGGTCGCTGCTCCCCAGCCTGGTACTTTTTGTCCCGTACGGCGTCTCGGCGTTGGACCGTCCCCGCTCGCTGCTAGCCGATCCCGGCCTGCCGCTGGACTTCGCAGCCGCACCGCTGTGGCAGCAGATCCTGGGCCAGCCCCTAGCGTTCAAGCCCGACGGCGGCCTCACCGGACTTGCGCTGTTTGGGTCCGGTCCCGTGCCCTGGGCACTCTTGCTTGCCCTGCTGGTCAGTGTTCCGACGCTTCTGCTCGCAGTGGCGGCCCTCTTCCTGCCAGGAAAGCGTACGGCCCTGGCCCGCGTGTTCTGGCTGGTTGCTTTGGCTACCCTGGCCAGCAGCTGGTTGGTAGGACACGTGGCAACGGGCGTCAACGGCACCGCCCTGGTGGGTCCCTTCACCGGTCCGGCGGTGTCCGCCGCAGGAATGCTGTTCCTGGGAGCGGCGATGATCGGTGCGGACAGGATTTTCCTGGCGCCGCGGTCCGCTCCGGACCCGACGCGCTGGAGAATGCCGTTGCGAGGCCTCGCGTCTGCCGTGACGGTGGCACTGTTGGTGGCTGGTCCGTTGGCGGCGATGGCTGCCTGGACAGCGCAGAACATCCTGCAGCCTTCCTCTGAAACCGGCGGTACGCCAGTGTCGGCCCCGGCAAACGGTTCCCTTGGCGCCAGCCGGTTGGTGGGCGCGGTGACCAGCGATACTTTGCCGGCAACCGCCGTCGACCGCGGTACGGGACCCGAGCGGACGCGAACACTGGTAATCACCAGTGGCGAGCAGGGCTCGTTCACTTCGTCGCTCATGCGGGGTTCCGGAACCACGCTGGACAGTTTGTCCACCATCGCCTCGGCACGGACGATTATCGGGGCGCCGGGCCGCGAGGAGATTGTGACCGACGATTCCGCTACCGCTTCAGTGCGCCGCGCCGTGGCCACGATCGTGGCGAGCACCGGAGTTGATCCCCGTGCGGACCTGGAACAGTTAGGCGCCGGTTTTGTGGTCCTCAAGGCAGCGGACAGTGCGGCCCAATTGACGGCCAGCCGGATCGACGCCGTTCCCGGCCTGGTGGCCGTGGGACAAACGGACGCCGGATGGCTGTGGAGGGTGACTCCGCGGAACACCGGTGGCTCCACCGCTCCGGACACCATGAACCGGGTCCGGATTGTTGACGCCAACGGAGCTGTGGTGGGCGCCCTGCCATCGGGCGACGTGGCCGTGGATGCCCAGGTGCCCGCTGGTAAAGAGGGCAGGAAAGTGGTGCTGGCCGAGCGCTCAGACCAAGGTTGGAGCGCCTCGCTGGACGGCCGGGCGTTGACATCAACGTCTTCCGGCTGGGCCCAGGCCTTCGAGCTCCCTGCCACTGGTGGAACGCTGGAAATCCGCTACACGGCTCCGTGGGCGCTGTGGTTCGGAATCGTGCAGGCCGTGGTCTTCGGCCTCACGGCGCTGCTCGCGGTTCCCGTCCCCGCCCGCCGTTCGCGCACCGGCATGTCGAGGGATGAAGTTTCCCTCCGTAAGGAGTACAGCAGTGTCTGACGACCAGAAAAACGGCGTCGAAAGAGCTACGGAGCACGGAAAGCCACGGGCGGAATCCGCCAAAGCTCCCAAGCCGTCCAAGGAGCGTGCTGGAAGCCGGCGGAGTTCCAACAAGGGAATCGTCACGGGCGTGTTGTCCGCCGTCGTCATCCTGGCCGCCGGTGGCGGCGCGGTGGCGGCCGCGGGCATGGTTCCGGGACCATCCGGCGGGACCAACGTTGAAGCCCGCCAAGCAGACGTCCCTGCGGGCCGCTCCCTGGGCGTTTGCCCCGAGCCGGCGCGGCTGGTCACGGGCACGGAGGTAGGAACGGACGCGCAGTTCAGCCCGGTCTCCACTACTGCAACCAGCGCCCTGAATGCTGTGGTCCTCAGCAACCCGGCCGGAACCGTCCCCGGCAGCAGCATCACGGCACTGGGCGGGAAGAACGTGGCCCAGATTGCCACAGCCCCCACCAGCACGCCATCGCCCACGCCTGGCCCGCCCGTGCTGGCCGCAGCGGCGGCATCTGTCAGCCCGGTGGATTCGCCAACCGTGGTAGGCGCCGACCCCATCGGCAACGAAAAGGCCTCGCTTTCGGCGAACCTCAGTTACTCCGCCACGGACGGCGACCTCCGGGGATTGGCCGCCGCACAGTGCCAACAGCCCGGCAACGATGCCTGGCTCCTGGGCTCAAACACCTCCTTGGGCCGAACCGCAGTCCTAAACCTCAGCAACGCCTCCGAGACTCCGGCCACCGTCAACCTGGACCTGTTTGGCCACCAGGGGCAGATCCAGGCGCCCGGCGCCCGAGGGCTCCTGATTGCCCCGGGAACAACCCGCTCGGTCAACCTCGCAGGCCTCGCGCCGAACGAATCCGAGCTGGCGGTCCACCTGCGCAGCACCGGCGGCCCCGTGGCCGGAACCATCCAACAAAGCGTCCTGCGTGGGCTGGTTCCCGGTGGCGTGGACTTCCTGTCGCCAGGAGCCGCACCATCCAACCTCCAGGTGATGACCGGCGTCGATATCCAGGACGCGACGGCGCTGAAGGCGCTGGGTGGCAGGTCCGGCTTCGGCGACGCGGTGCCGGCCCTGCAGATTGCCGTTCCGGGGTCCACGGATGCCGTGGTCCAAGTGAAGCTTTACGGGGCCAACGGCGAGCGGCAGCTTCCCAACGGGGGAGTGGTCACGGTCAAGGGCGGCACCGTTTCCAGCCTGGACCTGGACGGAGTACCCGCGGGCAGCTACACCGTGACCGCAAGTTCCGATGTTTCCTTCGTGGCCTCCACCCGTATTGCACGCGGAGCCAAGGCCGAGTCGCCCACCGACTTTGCCTGGTCGCCGTCGTCCGCACGGTTGGGCAGCCAGCACCTGGTGGCGGTTCCCGGCTCGGGCCAGCGGTTCTTCAGCTTCGGCGTTCCCGAGGGGCGGGCAAGCGTCAGTTACGCGCCTGTCACCGCCGACGGGAAAGTGGGGAAGTCCGTGGATATCGACATCTCCGGAGGAACCACATCCCTGATTGAACTCCCCGCAACCGCGGACGGTGGCACAGTGGCAGGCTTTGTTGTTTCCGCATCCGGCGATCCCGCCTACGGGGCCATGCTGCTTGGCACCAAGGACCGTGCCGATGTTTCCGTGTTGGCCATCCAGGACGCTGCTGCCGGCCTGGAGAAAGTTCCTGTCACGGTTGGCTACTGAGCCCAGGCCTTTGCAGGTAACGGCCTACTGGTAACGCCGCCGGTACACGGGGTCCAGCGTCTCCGGCGGCACACCGAGCATTTCTGCGGTGTACTCCACCACGACGTCATGGACCAGGTCCTGGAGTTCCTCCTTGGTTCCGGCAGTCTGTTCCACCACGCGCCGGTACACGGTGATCATGGGCGCTGCGCCCCGGACACCGGGAGTGTAGGAGCCCATGGGTGCCGGCGTTGCGGAGGCCACCAGTTCTTCAAGGTTTGGCGGTATTTCATCCACGGCGAAGAGCACGCCGTCCAATTGCTTGCCCCACATGTCCTGCAGGCGTTCCGCGGAATCCAACACGAGATCGTCGAAGCGCTCGGAGCGGGAACGGAAACCGGGCAGGTTGGGAAGCATGAGATCTCCCCGCAGCCCCCGACCGTGACGGTTCCGCCGCCGCGTCCGGAAGCTCCTGGCCTTCGGCGCGGCATGGTCCGTATCACCGGCGGCTTCGGCGTCTGTCCACCTGATGGAGAAGCCAGGAACATGTGGCTGTGACTGCATATATCGACTGTAGTCCCGGGAATCCGCCAGCGCGACATCATGGGCAGCACCGCGCCGACCGTGGAACCGCAGGGCAGAATCCTCACGGCCACACGCCGTCAATGCAGGGTCCAGGGGCCACATGCGGCTAATCTGGGATGTTGTGGGTGCTATTCGCCAGTGTTCCAGATCCGCTTGCCGCCAGTCCGCGGTAGCTACCTTGACGTACGTGTACGCCGAGTCGACCGCCGTGCTCGGTCCTTTGGCGACCTACGCAGAACCCCACGCCTACGACCTGTGTGCGCAGCACGCCGAAACCCTGACGGTTCCCCGCGGTTGGGAAGTCCTGCGGCTGGCCATGCCCACCTCGCCTCCCGAGCCGGGACCCGACGACCTCCTGGCACTTGCCAACGCCGTTCGCGAGGCTGCCTCCAATGCCAATTCCGGGCCGGAAACGTCCACGCGCCAGCATCGGCAGCCCGTGGAACCACCCGCTGCTGTTGAGGGAACGCGACGCGGACATTTGCGGGTTCTCCGCGAGCCGTCCTGACCGTACGCAAAACGTCGCGGGCTCCTAAGGGCCTTTCCCGGCGCGGTAGGCTGGAGGCTGCAGATAAGTCCGCCAGCGGCGCCATGCCCGGCGCCACCCAGGGAGCATCATCCATGCCAAAGGTCAGTCCTGAATTGTTGTCCATCCTGCGTTGCCCGGTGACTGGTTCACCGCTGGTCCAGGAGGGTGAGGAACTCGTGTCCACCGAGGCTGCTGACACTGGGGAAAAGCTCCGCTATGCGATCGAGGACGGCATCCCGCTCCTCTTGCCTCCGGACCTTCTTGCCGCCGCGAACGCCTGACAGCGCCCCAGACACCAAACGCACACGGTCTACCTAAGGACACCCATGACTTTCGACTACAAAGTGGCTGACATTTCGCTTGCCGAGGCCGGCCGACACCAGATCCGCCTGGCCGAGCATGAAATGCCGGGCCTCATGTCCCTGCGCGCCGAGTTCGGCGCGTCGCAGCCGCTCAAGGGCGCCCGCATCGCCGGTTCGCTGCACATGACGGTCCAGACGGCCGTGCTGATCGAGACCCTTACGGCGCTCGGTGCTGAGGTCCGCTGGGCTTCGTGCAACATCTTCTCCACCCAGGACGAGGCAGCTGCCGCCGTCGTGGTTGGCAAGGGCACAGCCGAAGACCCGCAGGGTGTCCCGGTGTTCGCCTGGAAGGGCGAAACCCTGGAGGAGTACTGGTGGACCGCCGAACAGATCCTCACCTGGCCTGGCGCCGACGCCAACCCCGAACTGGGACCGAACATGATTCTCGACGACGGCGGTGACGCGACGCTGCTGCTGCACAAGGGCGTGGAGTTCGAGGCTGCCGGTGCTGTTCCCGCGGCCACGGAGGACGACCCCGAGGAATACCACCTCATCCTTGACCTGCTCCGCCGCACGCTCGCCGATGACCCGCAGAAGTGGACCCGTATTGCTGCACGGATCGAGGGCGTCACCGAGGAGACCACCACGGGCGTCCACCGTCTGTACCAGTTGGCAGAGCAGGGCAAGCTCCTCTTCCCGGCCATCAACGTCAACGACTCCGTCACCAAGAGCAAGTTCGACAACAAGTACGGCATCCGCCACTCACTGCCCGACGGCATCAACCGCGCCACGGATGTCCTCATGGGCGGCAAGGTCGCCGTCGTTTGTGGCTATGGCGACGTCGGCAAGGGTGCTGCGGAAGCGCTGCGTGGCCAGGGTTCCCGCGTGGTGGTAACTGAGATCGACCCCATCTGTGCGCTGCAGGCCGCCATGGACGGCTACCAGGTTGCCAAGCTGGAATCCGTGCTGGCCCAGGGCGACATCTTCATCACCACCACTGGCAACAAGGACGTGATCCTTGCAGAGCACATGGTTGGCATGAAGAACAAGGCGATCGTGGGCAACATCGGCCACTTCGACAACGAGATCGACATTGCCGGCCTCGCCAAGGTTGAGAACGTCAAGAAGGTGGAGATCAAGCCCCAGGTCCACGAGTGGGTCTTCGACTCCGGAACCACCAACGAGCGCTCCATCATTGTCCTGTCCGAGGGCCGCCTGCTGAACCTGGGCAATGCCACGGGCCACCCGTCCTTCGTGATGAGCAACTCCTTCGCCAACCAGACCATCGCGCAGATCGAACTCTGGACCAAGAGGGACCAGCCCGAGGGTGAGCGCGAGTACGAAAAGCAGGTCTACGTCCTTCCCAAGATCCTCGACGAGAAGGTGGCACGCCTGCACCTGGACGCCTTGGGCGTGGAGCTCACTGAACTGAGCAAGGAACAAGCCGACTACCTTGACCTGGACGTTGCCGGACCGTACAAGCCGGAGCACTACCGCTACTAGGGCGAAAACCCCTTCGACGGAAGCGAAAGGCCGGACGCGTACCATGCGTGTCCGGCCTTTCGGCTAAAATTGGGTGTTCAGTATTGCTTGCCGGGGGACAGGAAGACAGGGCCATGACGGAAGTCGCCAAGCGAAAAACGGGCAAGATCGTTGCCATCGTGGGGATCTGCGCGGCCATTGCCGCGGGCGGAATCGGAGTTGCAACCGTTCCGGGCCTGTTGGCCGGTTCCGCGCAAAACCAGGCCGGAACCGCTCCGTCGACTCCGGCTCCCGAGGCCAAGCCCGTGGAATTGGGGGTCACGCCGCTCGATGGCGCGGTTGAGTGGAACCCTGTGGTTGGTCCGCAAGTGAAGGCCGTCAACGGCAAGGTCAAGGACGTGGTCCTCGCTCCGGTTGGCGGTGGCACGCCCGTTCCCGGCAAGACCAGCGCCGACGGCACCACGTGGACCACCCTGGAAGTCCTGAAGTTCAAAACGCAGTACAACTACTCCTTCACCGTAGTGGACACCGCGGGCAAAGAGACGAAGAAGACCCAGACCTTTACCACGGTATCCGCCGCCTACGAAGCCGACGCTTCCATCTATCCGCGGAACGGTTCGGTGGCGGGATCGGGCCAGCCCATTGAGATCAACTTCAGCGAGCCGGTGCTGGACAAAGCCGCGATGGAGAAGCGGGTGGGCATCACCGTATCCTCCGGGCAGCCCGTGGCGTGGCACTGGTACTCGGACAAGAAGGTCCGCATCCGGCCCGAGGCCTTCTGGGCATCGGGAAGCACTGTCACTGTGGACATGAAGCTCCTGGGGGTGGACTTCGGCAACGGCATGATCGGCAACGGGAATGTCACTTCCACCTTCACCACCGGACCCCAGCGCATTGCGGTGGTGGATGACACCACCAAGACCATGAATGTGTACATCAACGGACAGTTGGAGCACACTGCCCCTGTCTCGCTCGGCGGGGAGGACTGGCTCTCGCCCACGGGCTACGCCGTGATCATGGAGCAGGAACGCCACTCGAACTTCAACGCAGGAACCATCGGTCTCAAGCCCGGCGACAAGGGGTATTACCCGCCGCTGGTTGTGGAGTATGCCAACCGCCTGACCTGGTCCGGAGTTTATGTTCACCAGGCCCTGGAAGCTGCGTGGGGGGCCATCGGCAGGGTCAATGTTTCCCACGGCTGCGTTGGATTGCTGCCCGAGGACGCCGCGTGGTTCTTCAACAACATGAAGACCGGCGATGTGGTGCAGATCCTGAACACCGGAGCTCCGCCGGTTGAACCGCTGGAAGGCTTTGGGGACTGGAACATTCCCTGGGCGAGCTACGCGCAGCGGTAGACCTGCTGTTAAGATCGAAGCAGTGATTATCTCCTGCGCTCTTTGATGAATCTTTTCGGTGCCGGCCATTCCCCGGCCCCTCATTTTGTGCTGCCTTCTGCGGTGATAACGGGTGTTCCGAAGGGGAACCCTTTGATGGGTTCCCTGGCTCATGCCCCCGGATCCTTTTCACCTTTTTGGAGCACCTGTGACCATTTCACCTATCCTTCGTCCCGACTGCGGCAAGTGCTTTGCGCTGTGCTGCACAGCCCTGGGTTTCGCCCGTTCGGCTGACTTTGCCATAGACAAACCTGCCGCTGCACCGTGCCCGAACATGGCCGGTGACTTCAGCTGCACCATCTATGAGCGGTTGCGCCCGCGCGGCTTCAGCGGCTGCACCGTGTTCGATTGTTTCGGTGCTGGGCAGGTGGTGTCCCAGCAAATCTTCCGAGGTGTCAGCTGGACGGACGACCCCTCTTCCCGAACGTCCATGTTTGCCGTCTTCAAGGTGGTTAGGCAGCTCCACGAGATGCTCTGGTACCTGGAGGAAGTGCAGCAACGCACCTACGATCCTGAACGCGCAGACGCCGCGCGCCAGTTGTCGCGGAGCGTCCTGGCCGTCACGGGTGGCGACCCGGACGCCGTCGTGCGTGCCGACGTCGAAAACCTTCACGGCGAGGTCCGCACGCTTCTCCTGGAGGTGAGTGGGGAGGTACGGGGTTCGTACGGTGCTGAGGGAAGCAGCACGTACGACGGCGGACTCAGGCCGGGTGCGGACCTCGCCGGAGCGGATCTGTGCCGCCGCCGGCTGTGCGGTGCCGACCTCCGGGGAGCATTGCTTATCGCGGCGGACCTCAGGGGGAGCGACCTCACGGCCGTGGACCTTCTGGGCGCAGACCTTCGCGGCGCCCGGTTGGAGAACGCCGACGTGTCCCGGTCCCTTTACCTGACCCAGCAGCAGGTCAACGCCGCGGAAGGGAACGGTGCCACGCTCATCCCGGCGCGGCTTGACCGGCCCGGGCATTGGGGGTGAACGTCAGCGTTCCGTGAACGGAAGCTTTCGCAGTCTTTCGCCAACGGCAATGTTGCGTTGCTCCGCTTGACGCAGCCGGATGAACTCGCGGTTCCTCCGCTCGCCCAGGACCGCCCCGATGTAATCCGCGGGGTTGGTTCCGGGCGGCGGGGGAGGAGCGACGTAGCGCGACAACTCGGAGGCCAAAGCGATGGCCATGTTGTTCCGTGAAACGGGCGCCATCCGGTATGCGTGCTGGACGAAAGTTCCGGCCCTGCGGGCCGTGGCGTCCGGGACGCGGCCAATGTCCGCCATGGCCACCCAGCCCTGGAGGTACGGAGGGGCCGTGGCCAGGATGTGCGGCTCGGCTGGGACGCGGAGACGCAAGGAGTAGGTTCCGGCAACAATATCGCCCAGTCGCTTGGACTTCTCGTTGAACAGGGCCACGCCGATTGCCAGGCCACCAAAGGTCAGGTAGATCTCCAGGAATCCGAGGAGCCCCCGGATCACTGCGTGCCTGAACCGGATGGCGCCGCCGTCGTCGCGGACGATCCTCAAGCCAGCAGCAAGCTTGCCCAGGGAGCGCCCCCGGGTGAGGGTTTCAACGGTCACCGGAACAATGACGAAAGTAAAGACCACGGCTGCCAGGATCATGGCCCGCATGGCAGCCTCATCAACATCGCTGGCGGCCGCTCCCAGGAGGACTATCAGGAGGATCAGCAGGAGGATGTGCGCGACGACATCGATGATCAGTCCCAAGGCACGTGCTGCGAAAGAGGCTGGGCGCAACTCAAGGACAACGGCCTCGCCTGTGATGATCGAACTCAAGCCGTCCCCCGGTCCATAGTGCTGGCAGGCACTCCTGCGGCAGGCCAAGAGGGCCCACTTCACCGAGTCTAGCGGCGCTCCTGCCTCCACGGGCCATGTCACGGGCTAGGGTGGTGCCGTGGACATTGATGCCTTCTCAGCCGTCAACCAGGACAAATGGTCACGGCTGACGTACCTAGCCCAGAAGCGGCGGCTTTCCGGAACCGAAGCCGATGAACTGCTGCGCCTCTACCAGACGGTATCCGCCCACCTGTCCCTCATTCGTTCCGTGGCACCGGAGACGGCCTTGTCGTCGTCGTTGTCGGCGGCGCTGGCGCAGGCCCGCACACGGTTCACCGGTGCGCGGTCCAATTTCATGGAGGACCTGGCCCGCTTTTTCGTCATCTCGCTCCCAGCCGCCTTCTACCGGGTCCGCTGGCTCACCGTGTGGTGCGGGGTTTTCTTCGTCCTGGTTGGCGGCGCCTACGCCTGGTGGATCGGCACCTCGCCCGAAGCTTTGCGCGCGGTTTACGGAAGTGATGCGAGCATCCGCCAGTACGTCGAGGACGACTTCATCGATTACTACTCCGAGAACCCCGCCGCCTCCTTTGCCGGAGCCGTATGGACCAACAACGCCTGGATCTCCGCCCAGGCCGTGGCATTTGGCGTGACCGGATTCTGGGTGCCTATGATCCTGTTCCTCAACGCCCAGGGGGTGGGCGTGGCCGCGGGCGTGTTTGCCGCTTCCGGCAAGCTGGACGTCTTCTTCAGCTACATCCTCCCTCACGGCCTGATGGAACTCACAGCCGTTTTCATCGCCTGCGCCGCCGGACTGAAGATTTTCTGGGCGATGGTCCAGCCGGGACCGCGAACACGCTTGCAGGCCGTAGCCGACGAGGGGCGTTCGCTGGTGACCGTCGCGCTGGGGCTGGTGCTGGTGCTGCTGGTCTCAGGCGTCGTCGAGGCGTTCGTGACACCGAGTCCGCTTCCTGTCTGGGCGAAGATCACCATCGGTGCGCTGGTCCTTGCCGGCTATTGGGTCTACACGCTCCTTCTGGGCGGCCGGGCTGCCCGCGCCGGAGAGACCGGCGACCTGGACGCCAACGACGCCGGCTACCGCGGCATTTCGGCGTAGCACCTTACAGTTACGTTTCAATCTGGCCGCAGGCGGGGTGGCTCCTGTCTCGGTGCATGGGCGGACTGTAGGCTCGAAAGCAGACAAGAATGCCGGCAGGCCCCAACCGCCGGTGGATGCCTACGGAAGTGAAACCGCTGTGAGCGACAAGAGCCCGAAACCACAAGAACCGGACACGGACGTCCATGACGATCCCGATGAGCCGGCTTTCGACTGGATGAAGCCCAAAGCCTCCGGTGGAACGTCTCCAGCCGCCGGGTCCGCCCCTGCCGCTTCCAAGGCTTCTGCTGCTCCCGCTACCCCCACTGGCGGACAGCCAGCCGCGGCGGCTGCCAGCCAGCCATCGGCGCCGGCCGGCAGCCAGCCATCGGCGCCGGCCGCCGGCCAACCTGGGAGCCGTGCCGATCGGAAGGCAGCAGAAGCTGCCGACGCCGAGCCGGAGCCACCGCTTTTCGCGGACACCGTTGCGGGCCGCCCTTCGCACTATTCGGAACCGTTGCCGACCTCGGCCCTTTCCGTCCGTCCTCCCGAGGAGGAAGTGGCGCGGAGGAATGCCGAGCGCGAGCAGGCCGCGAAAGTGAAGCCGATTGGTCCGCGTGTTTTCCAGGTCCTCCTGGCGGTGTTCTACCCCGTGATCCTGCTGGTCCTGGCGGTGCGGGCCGTGACCAGCCCACTGTTCCTTTGGGTGGAGTACAACCGCCCGGGATTCCCGGGTGACGGCTACGGCTTCAGCACCGACGACCGCATGACCTACGGATCCTACGCCGTGGACTATCTCAGCAACTGGGCCGGGCCACGGTACCTGGGCGGTTTGGTCAACCAGGACGGCGCCAAACTGTTCAAGGACTCCGAAGTCTCGCACATGGCCGATGTCAAAGTGGTCATGCTGTCCTCGTTCGGCGCCGGCCTGCTGCTCATCATCCTCAGCATCATCGCGATCATCTACCTCCGGAAGCGGAGCGTCGGCGGTGTGCGCCGGGGGCTGTTTGCCGGATCCATCGTGACGCTCGTGATCATCATCGGCCTGGCGGTGTTGGCCGTGCTTAGCTGGCAGCAGTTCTTTACGGAGTTCCACCGGATTTTCTTCGCCAACGGCACATGGACGTTCTCATTGGAAGACACCCTGATCCGCTTGTTCCCGGGACAGTTCTGGTCGGACGCCGGAATCGTGATCGGGGGGCTGGTCTTCCTGGCCGCTACGTTGACGTTCATCTTCACGTGGCCTACCCGCCGGCGCCGTGGCGTGGCCACTGAGCAGGTGGCCGACGCTGATGCCGCGGAGCAGGACGAAGATCCGGCCTCCCAGGAAGAGGCTGTCCGCCGCTAGGGCGATTGCCCGCCGGGCGGTGGCCCTACTTCGCGTAGAGCCTGTCCACCAAGGGTGAGAAATCGTTCACCACGGCCGCCCGCTTGAGTTTCAGCGAGGGCGTGAGGTGGCCCGACTCGATGCTGAGCTCGGCATTGATGAAGTCGAATTTGCGGATCGACTCCGCTGCCGAGACCAGCTTGTTGGCTTCGTCGACGGCGGATTGCACGGCCGCCCGCACACGTGCGTCGGCAGCGGCCTCCTGGAGGGACAGGGCCCCGGTCTTGTTCTCGGCGCACCAATCGGTTAGCCCCTCGGGGTCCAGGGCCACGAGGGCTGCGACAAAGGGACGACCGTCGCCGACCACCACGGCCTGGCCTACGAGTTGGTGTTCGCGGAGTTTCTCCTCCAACGGTGCTGGCGCTACGTTCTTCCCTCCGGCCGTTACCAGGAGGTCCTTCTTGCGGCCAGTAATGGTGAGGAAACCGTCCTGGTCCAGCTCGCCGAGGTCTCCGGTGCGGAAGAACCCGTCAACGAACGCCTCTTCGGTGGCAGCTGGATTGGCGTGGTATCCCTTGAACACTCCGATGCCTTTGACCAGCACTTCGCCATCGCCGGCCACACGGATGGTGGTGCCGGGCAGGGGAATTCCGACAGTGCCGATGCGGGACATGGTGGGCGTGTTCACGGTGCAGGGCGCCGTGGTTTCGGTGAGCCCGTACCCTTCCAGGACGGGAACGCCCGCGCCGTGGAAGAAGTGGTTTTCCCGAAGGCTCAGGGGGCTGGCGCCGGAGACGGTGTAGCCGACCTCCCCGCCGAACACCTCGCGGACCTTCGGATACAGGAGTCTGTTGAACACGGCGTGCTTCAGCCGCAGGAGCAACCCCGGGCCCGTTCCCTGCCCACGCGAGGCGAGGTCCACCGCCGTCGAATACTCAACAGCGGTGGCCGAGGCTGCCGCGAATAGCGCCGACTTGCCGCTCATGGTCGCCTTGTGGCCGGCGCCGGCGTACACCTTCTCGAAGATACGCGGCACGGCCAGGAGGAAGGTGGGCTTGAACGCGCCGAGGTCCGCCATGAGGCCGTTGGCACCGGCACTGTGGCCCAGGGTGACACCGGCTGAGAGGCACACCACCTGCACGGCACGGGCCAACACATGGGCCAGGGGCAGGAACATCAAGGTACGGGCGTCCTGCTGCATGAGCAGCTGCGGAAGGAAAGGGATGACGTTCCTGGCCACCAGCACAAAATTCCCGTGCGTGATTTCGCAGCCCTTGGGTTTACCCGTGGTCCCTGAGGTATAGACGATGGACGCGACGTTGGCCAGGGTTGCGGCGCTGCGTTGCCGTTCCAGCTCCGTGTCCGTAATTCCGCTTCCGACGGCGGCCAGGCTGGTCAGGTTGGGCACCTCGCCTTCGTGCTCCATCCGGATGATGGTCACGGGATCGTCGCCCAGGGCGGCCGACTTGTCCACGACGCCGCGGACCAATTTAGCCTTGCCGGCGTCCTCGACGAAGATCCGACGGGCGCCGGAGTCCACCAGGATCCACTCGATCTGGCTCGGCGAGGACGTCTCATAGATAGGCACGGTGACACCGCCGGCCATCCAGATGGCGAAGTCCACCACGGTCCACTCAAAGCTTGAATGGGACAGGACGGCTACGGGATCACCGGGATTAAGGCCACCGGCAATCAGTCCTTTGGCCATTGCGTTGACGTCGGCCTGGAAACGGGAAGCATTGACGTTCAACCAGCCATTGGCGGTCTTGTGCGCGTAGAGCGTCCCGAACGGGTCCTTGGCACACCGTTCCAACAGGAGGTCCGTGACATTGCTGTTCTCATCGGCCTCGACCAGAAGCTCCGTGCTTGCTTCCCTCACGACCCTCCTCATTTCCTTGCCGTTGCTGCGCACTGCCGGGGCCTTCCAGCAGGCACTGGTCAATTGCCTCCATGGATCAGCCTAGATCCACGAAGGCATCCACATCCTCATCCGCCAGTCCTGGTAGCTGATCACTTCGGCGGTCAACACCGGATAGAAGAAGGCTGTGGCAATGACGGCCAGCACCACGATGAGCGCCACGATGTAGAAGCCGGACCTGCGCCGCCAGGGTGGATCGCTGCTCCGGCCCAGCGCCAAGCCCAGCACGTACGTCAAGCCCAGCACCAGGAAGGGTTCAAAGGACACCGCGTAGAAAATGAACATGGTGCGTTCCGGGTACATGAACCACGGAAGGTAGCCGGCAGCCACGCCGGCCAGGATGGCACCGGCCCGCCAGTCCCTGCGCCCGGCCCACCAGAACAGCAGGATCACCAGGGCGATGGTTCCACCCCACCACACCACAGGGTTGCCGACGGGAAGGATGGCCGACGAACAGGTTTCCACCACACACCCGGCAGTTCCCTGTTTGGGCGACTGGTAATAGAAAGATGTTGGCCGGCCCATGATGAGCCACGTCCAGGGACTGGATTCGTAGGGGTGGTCCGAGGACAGGCCCTGATGGAACTTGTAGGCCTCAAGATGGTAGTGCGCCAAGGAACGTACGGAGTTGGGCAACCAGTCCCAGCCGGGGGACGGATTGGTGGCAGCCCACTGCCGGTAGTACGCGTCCTTGGACAGGAACCAACCCGTCCAGGTGGCGACGTACGTAACGCACATGATGGGAATGATGGTGACGAATGCTGCGAGGCCGTCCTTGATGATGGCGGCACTTGGCCAGCTTCGGATTCCGGCAACACGGCGGGCGTTCATGTCCCAGAAAACGGTCATGAGGCCGAAGGCAACCACGAAGAAGAGGGCAGACCATTTGGTTCCGACGGCAAGCCCCAGGCAGATCCCCGCCACGAGCCGCCACCAGCGCATGCCCAGCCACGGGCCGGAGAGCAGTTGGACGGGGGAGGGACGGCCATCGGGCGAAGCAGCCGCTTGCGCGGCAAGCCGGGAAGCAAGACGACGGCGGCCGTCGTCGCGGTCCAACAGCAGGGCACCAAAAGCCGCGAAAAGCCAGAAAGCAAGGAAGATGTCCAACAAGGAGGTCCGCGACAACACCAGATGGTGGCCATCGACGGCGAGGAGGAGCCCGGCGACCAGGCCGAGTATGTGGGAACGGAACAGCTTCAGCGCGATCAGCGAGATCAGGAAGACCGTGAGTGTTCCGGTCAGGGCAGCCCCGAACCGCCAGCCGAAGGGGTTGTCCGAACCGAACAGCCACATGCCGAAAGCGATCATCCACTTGCCCACGGGTGGGTGCACCACGTATTCGGGAGAGTTCAGGAGGACGTCCGGATTGCCGATGTTGAACGAGTCGTTGGCTTTGGCCGGCCAACTGCGTTCATAGCCGCTCACCAGGTAGGAGTAAGCGTCTTTGACGTAGTAGGTCTCATCGAAGACCAGGCTGTGGGGTGCATCCAGCCGGTAGAAGCGAAGGATGCCCCCGAGCGCCGCCGTCAGGGTGGGGATCAGCCAGAACCACAGGCGCAACGTCGGCGGATAGTCCCGCCAACTCTGGATGCTGCCGATGAGCCGGGACCGCAGGGCGTTCGCGGTGAACGCCTCAGCCGGACGCTCAATCCAATGGTGGCCTTCCAAGCCACGCCTTTGTCCACGATTGCCGGGGCTGCGCCGGCCGGGGGGCTGCCAAGCGGTCAGTTTACTTACCGTTTGTCCGCCAGCAGCACCCTGTGCCGTCTCTTCGGCCTCTTCAGGCGAGGACGGCATCCCGGGAGTTCCGGAAGCTGTTGCTGGGACGGGCGACTGGTTCACCCGCCCATGCTACCTTTCGATGCTTGGTGCTAAGCCGGAATGCCTCGCGGGGCGGCCCGGGCATTAGGCTTGGCAGGTGGACGAAGAACGCAGCGTGCCGGCCGAAGCCCCCTTGGATGACGACTTTCCCGACGACGAGCTCGAAGCGCCGGTACCCGACGGGACCTCCGGAATCGGAAGGATCGTCCTGGCCGCAACCCCCATTGGGAACGTGGGCGACGCGTCCTCCCGCTTGATCGAACTCCTGGGCACCTCGGACATCATCGCGGCCGAGGATACCCGGCGGCTGCATCGTTTGGTTCAGGCGCTTGGTGTCCAGGTCACCGGCAGGGTGATCAGCTACCACGAACACAATGAGGTGGCGAAGACCGGCGACCTGCTGGAACAGGTGCGCGCAGGCAAGAACATCCTCATGGTCAGTGATGCGGGGATGCCAGCGGTTTCCGACCCCGGGTTCCGCTTGGTTGAAGGCGCAGTCGCGGCCGGGCTGACGGTGACGGCAGTGCCCGGGCCTTCGGCTGTGCTGACCGCCCTGGCGTTGTCCGGGCTGCCGACGGACCGCTTCTGCTTCGAGGGCTTCCTGCCCCGTAAATCCGGGGAGCGTAGTTCCCGGCTCGGGGAGTTGGCTGACGAGCGCCGCACCATGGTGTTCTTTGAAGCGCCCCACCGCCTGGAAGCCATGCTGCGTGCCTTGCACGAACGCTTTGGGCCGGACCGCACTGGGGCCGTCTGCCGGGAACTGACCAAGACCTACGAAGAAGTGATTCGCGGATCCTTGCGGGAACTCCTGGAGTGGGCCGAGTCCAATGAGGTCCGGGGCGAGATCGCCGTAGTGGTTGGTGGTGCACCTGAACAGGCGCCGGCCAAGCCAGAGGACCAGGTTGTTGCCGTCAATGAGCTGGTCTCCCAGGGAATCCGCCTGAAGGAAGCCGTTGCGGCGGTGGCCGACGACGCCCGCATCAGCAAGCGGGAACTGTACGCGGCGGTACTCGCAGCGCGCTGATGCACTCCTGTGCAGTTGCACAAATTGGGAGGCGCAGGGCAGTGCGCGAAGGCGTAGACACTCCTTCCGGCCGGGCAGTACCGTGGCAGTAATTCAAGCCACTTCTGGCAAGGAACCCTAGTGGTGCAACACTCCAAAGCACCCAAGACGAAGGAGTCGCCATGACTGTCACGGTTGAACGCGAAAGCGAACTGCTGGCTTCCGTTCCTACTGGCCTGCTGATCAATGGTCAGTGGCGTCCGGCGGGATCCGGGAAGACTTTTGATGTTGAGGACCCGGCTACGGGCAAGGTCCTGCTGAGCATCTCCGACGCCGGCGCGGAGGACGGCGCTGCGGCCCTGGACGCCGCTGCCGCCGCGCAGGCTGACTGGGCCCGCACGGCCCCGCGCGAACGTGGCGAGATCCTGCGCCGTGCCTTCGAACTCGTCACCGAGCGCGCCGAGGACTTCGCGCTGCTGATGACCCTGGAAATGGGCAAGCCCCTGGCCGAGGCCCGCGGTGAAGTGACTTACGGTGCCGAGTTCCTGCGCTGGTTCTCCGAAGAAGCCGTCCGCGTTTCGGGCCGCTACTCCGCAGCCCCGGATGGCAAGAACCGCCTGCTCGTGCAGAAGAAGCCCGTTGGCCCGTGCCTGCTGATCACGCCGTGGAACTTCCCGCTGGCCATGGCCACGCGCAAGATCGCCCCGGCCGTCGCCGCAGGTTGCACCATGGTCCTCAAGCCGGCCAACCTGACCCCGTTGACCAGCCTGCTGTTCGCCCAGGTCATGCAGGAAGCCGGCCTGCCCGCCGGTGTGCTGAACGTCATCCAGACCTCCACCGCCGGGGCCGTGACGGGTCCGCTGATCAAGGACGACCGCCTCCGGAAGATCTCCTTCACCGGCTCCACCCCGGTGGGCCAGGCCCTCATCCGGGGAGCCGCGGACAAGGTGCTGCGCACCTCCATGGAACTGGGCGGCAACGCACCGTTCGTCGTGTTCGAGGACGCTGACCTGGACAAGGCCGTCGAAGGCGCCATCGCGGCGAAGATGCGCAACATGGGCGAGGCCTGCACCGCGGCCAACCGCTTCATTGTCCAGGAATCCATCGCTGACGAGTTCGCGCAGAAGTTCGCCGCGAAGATCGCCTCCCTCACCACCGCCCGCGGCACCGAGCCCGAATCCAAGGTCGGCCCGCTGATCGATGGCAAGGCCCGCGACGGCGTCCACGCCCTGGTTGCCGACGCCGTCGCAGGTGGCGCCGAGGCAGTCACCGGTGGTGCCGCCGTCGACGGTCCCGGCTACTTCTACCAGCCCACCGTGCTGAAGAACGTCGCCGAAGACGCCCGCATCCTGCAGGAAGAAATCTTCGGACCCGTAGCCCCGATCGTCACGTTCTCCACCGAGGACGACGCGATCCGCCTGGCCAACAACACCGAGTACGGCCTGGTGGCCTACGTCTTCACCAAGGACCTCAACCGTGGCCTGCGCGTGAGCGAACGCCTCGAGACCGGCATGCTCGGCCTCAACGCCGGCGTGATCTCCAACGCCGCAGCTCCGTTCGGTGGCGTCAAGCAGTCCGGCCTGGGCCGCGAAGGCGGCTCCGAAGGCATCGAAGAGTACCTCTACACCCAGTACGTAGGCATCGCCGACCCCTACGCCGACTAGGCCTGCTCTCCACCAAGGAGCCGCATGCACCGCTCTCGCAACAAGAACGGTGCGCCGTAAGCGAAGGGCCCGGCCTGGAACCACAAGTTCCGGGCCGGGCCCTTCGCTGTCCTAGCGGCGTTGGGGAAGCAGTCCGCGCATGGCACGCCACGCCCTCGCGATTCCGTAGCCGAGGTGCCGGAAGAGGGCCGCTATGGCCCGGAACGGCGCCCCGAGTGCACGGAACCACCGGCGCATCAACGACGGCGGCAACCAGGTTGCACGGAAGCGGACCCACCAGCTGGCGTTGTTCCGCAACGATTCGCGGACGACGGCGATCCTCGCCGCGGCTGCCCTGCTCGCCTCAGTGGGCCTTCCGTAGCGTTGCCGCTCGAAATCCGAGGTCAGCGAAGAGACAGCGCTGTGGGCGGCTTCGTCGAGTCCACCCGCCTCACCCAGCGCGGTGCTGGAGCGAAGCCGGGAGGAGAAGTGCCGGGGCGTTTCGCTCGGGGTGGAAGGCACCCCAAAATCTGCGGAAAGATCCAACAGCTCCGCCCACGCATGGGCGGCCGAAGGGTCCTGGTACCCGGGTGGCCGCTCGTCCTCCGGAGGAGGCCTGCGGTTCAGGCGACGGCGGCGCAACAGGGTGCGGCTCAGCCAGGGCGATCCTAGGAAGGCCGCGAAAATCACGGCAGCGGCCGCAATGAGGCCGATGGTCGGGAACGGATTGCTCTCCACGGGTCCCGTGGTGGGAGTTTCCGCTCCAGGCAGCGGCAGCGGGGTAGGTGCCGGCGTGGCCGGTGTAGTGGGGACGTCCTTCTCGTCGGCGTTGGTGCTCAGGTTGCCGGTGACAGACGAGTCAGTGGCGTAGTCGGGAACCACACCACGGGAGGGAGTTGGTTCGAAGGGAACCCAGCCGAGGCCCTCGAAATACAGTTCGGGCCAGGCGTGGGCATCGCGCGCATCCACCTCATATTCGGGGAACGACCCCTGGCCCACCAAGGCCACCGACTCACCCGTTAGCCGGCCGGGAGCGTAACCCACGGCGATACGGCTCGGGATGCCCTCCACTCGGGCCATGACTGCCATGGCCGAGGAAAAGTGGACGCAGTAGCCGGCTTTGACGGAAAGGAAGTCTGCCAGCACCGAAAGGCCGTTGCCGTCATATCCATTTTGCACCGGGGCCTGGAGCGAATAACTGAACTCTCCCGAACGCAGGAACTTCTGGATGGCCAAGGCCTTGGCGTAGTTGTTCCCGGAGGACGCCGTCACCTTGTCCGCTGTCTCGCGGACAATGCCCGGAAGGTTGCCCGGAATGCGAAGGAAGTCATCCGAAATGGAGCGGGGAGCAGCATTGGCTTGGGAGAGCGTCTGGGCCGTCACTTTGGGGGCGGCAGAAAACACCACATAGCGCTGGGCCAGGGTGCTGGTTTCCGTGCTCATGATGCTGAGCGTGTTGGGGTCCCACGTCCAGCGTCCGTTGAGGCCATTCACGGACACGGGTGCGAACGGAGCTGGGAGGTACGGGCTGGTGAACAGGCCGGCATTGATGGATGTCACGGCGTTCACCACGTCGCCCTGGACTGCGTACCCGGTTTCTATCTTGTCCGCCCCGGCGCGGCGCGTGGCGGTGCGGTCGTCCGGAGCCCAGGTTTCGCCGTCGAAGTGGTCAATGGTGACCGACCTCAGGTACAGCGGTGCGCTGGAACTGGTGGCGTACGTGATGCGGCCCGAGCCCGTAGGGCTGCGGAGGCTGTTGCCCAGGGTGATCATGGGATTCAGCCCGTTCGAAGTTCCCCAGGGGCTGAGCCGCGATCCCTGGGGAAAGGTCCCAGAGTCGAAGCCCGGGATGGCGAGTGGAACCGCCAAGGCCAATCCGAGCGTCAGGACACCGGTCACCAGGGACCGCTTGAACTGGCCGGAACTCCGCGGAGCCCCGGACTGCAGCCTCGAATCGGGGGCAAACCACTGGCTGCAGCCGAGGATGAGCAGGAAGCCGATGGTCGCTCCGATGAAGCCCGGCATCCCCACGCTTTGCGGTTTGATGGTGGCCGGCACCACCATCACTGCCAGCAGGCCCACACCGCTGGCCGCCGGCATGGAGAGCGGGACGGCCAGCGCGTCGATGAGGATGACCAGGAGGCCCAGGCACGCGCACGTGACGAACACGATTCCCGCGTTCGGGGCCACCGGAGCACTCTCCGAAACCACCGTTTCGCCCGCGCGCTTAATGAGCCGTCCTACGGCCGCGAACGTGCCAGGGGTAGGGATGAAGCCCAGCAGGCTGTCCGCGCGGCAGAACGTGAAACTGAGGATGCCGGCAAGGGCGGCAAACGAACCGAGCGTGGACAGGATGGGAGGGAGGCGGAGCGAGCGCAGGATGGCCAGCGTCAAGGACACAGCCACCACGGTGGTGATCAAGGGCAGGAGCCAGGCCCAACCTCGGAACACGCCGTTCAGGGACAGGGATGCGCCGAGGACACCCACCGAGATGGCACCGGCCATGGCCCAGGGGTACAGGCCGACGCTGGGCTTGCCCGCCCGGGAACGCCCGGGGGTTTTTCTGGTCGGGGCATTCCCGCTCTGCGTACCCGTGCCGGAGGGCCTCGATGTCACCGTCACCGGGGCACCGCCGCTCCACGCCTGACGTCCATGGCCGCCCCGGCCGCGGCAACGATGCCGCCTTCGTCGAAACCGGACCAGGCGGCTGCCCACGGTGTCTTGGCCGTTACAGCGAGTGCCCGCCAGCCGCCTTGCCGCAGGATCTCCAGGACGTCGTCGTTGTTCCGGGCCGGGTCCGTGACCATCAGGGCAAAGGCATTGGCTCCGTAGGCCGCTGCCGGAGCCAGCGACTTGGCCTCCGCCACGGTCAGTGTGCCAAGGAGAGCCAGTAGGGGACCGCGCAGGCGGTGCGCGGCCAGCTTGTCCATGAGTCGATCGTCGAAGGCTGTGTCCAGGCCATCTGCCCCGGGCGTTTCGGGCCCCGGAGCCCCACGGCGCGGCACCTGGCGTGGCGCCTCTTTCTGCCCGGCGTCTGCCCTGACATGCTCGGCCCTGTGATGCCGGGGACCGCCCAGTTCGATCGCCGCAAGGCTCTCGGCAATGGCATGCAGTCCGCCGGAACCGATGAATTCCTCGTCTCCCGGGTCCGGCGCTGAGCGGGAATGGGCGAAAGCGGGGTGGCCATAGGCATCAAGGACTCGGAGGGAATAGTTCCGTTCGGAAAGGTGCGCGCTGATGGACATCGCCGCCGTCACCACCCACTCGAAATTGGGCGACGTGACCAGGTCCGAGTCTTCGTCGTGGCTCCCGAACACCGTGCCGGTGCCCGAAGCAAAGGCTGTGAACCTCTGGTCCATGACGATGGTTGCTTCCGGCGTGGTCACCGACTCTTCCTGGCGCACCATGAGCTGCCCGTGGCGGGCCGTCGCCGGCCAATGCACCCGGCGCATGGGGTCACCGTGCCGGTACTCGCGCGTCATGATGTCGTCATCGCTCGGATTCGCCCGGATCCGGGTGGCAGTGACGCCGTCGTTGCCGCGCGCGCCGGCCAAACCCGTCGCGGGAAGTTCGACGGCGGCCGGCGTCACGGTGAGGAGGTCGCCGTCGTCGATTGCATGGCGACGCAACGACAAACCAAAGGGATCGCTGAACTCGGCGGTGACCGGGCCAATCCTGAACTGCCCGCGCTTTCCCGAGCGCAGATGGTACTCATAGCGGCTGGTACCGCCCGAGGCGGAACGGGCAGGGAAGCGGAACGCCGGCGGCTCGCCGAAACGTGGCGGCAGTTGCTCCTCCATGATCACGTGGCCCGTGGCGAACGATGTGCGGGCCACCGCCAAGCGGACAGTTGTGGCCGTGGCGGTCTCCACAGTGGAGGGATTGAATTCCCGGTACACCTGGAACCGTGGTTTGAGGATGCGCACGCCAGCCAACGCAACCAGCGGCAGGAGGATCAGGAAGACTGCCAAGGTCAGGAGATCGCGCCGGCCCATCACGTGCGCGCAGGCCAACGAGGCCATCCCGGCAGCCAGAAGTCCCCACCCGCGGTTGGTGAACAAATGCTTGGGCAGCCGGTCCACGAGTGCCATGCGCTTCTCCTCTGCGGTTCCGGTGCTACGCGGTCTGCTTGTCCCGGCGCCAGGCGCCCGGTGGCTCCTGGGCAACAGGCAGCGAAGCGAGGATGCCCCGGATGATGGTCTGCGGAGTATCGCCGGCGCTCGCGGCCTTGCGGTCCAGGATGATCCGGTGGGCCAGGACGGACTCCGCCACATCAACAACGTCGTCCGGCAGCACGAAGTCGCGACCATCCAAGGCCGCAGTGGCCTTCGCGGCCCGCAGCAACTGGAGGAGGGAACGCGGGCTGGCGCCCAGCCTCAGCCGTGCACTGTCCCTGGTGGCGCGGCCAATAGCCACCGTGTATTCCTTAATGGCTGTGGAGACGTACACCTGCTGGACCGTGGCGATCATGGCCGCGACATCGCCGGCTGTGACAACGGGGGTGACCTTGGCCAAAGGGGAGACGGCCTGGTGCGTCTCCAGCATCTCGATCTCGGCTTCCTGGTCCGGGTAGCCCATGGAAATCCTGGCCATGAACCGGTCGCGCTGGGCCTCCGGCAGGGGATAGGTGCCCTCCATTTCAATGGGGTTTTGCGTGGCCACCACCATGAATGGCAAGGAGAGCTGATAGGAATTGCCATCCACCGTGACCTGGTGTTCCTCCATGCACTCCAGGAGCGCTGACTGGGTCTTGGCCGAGGCACGGTTGATCTCGTCGCCGATCACGATGTTCGCGAAGACCGCGCCCGGCCGGAACTCGAACTGGCGGGAGGACTGGTTGTAGATGGACACACCCGTCACATCGGAGGGCAGCAGGTCCGGGGTGAACTGGATGCGCGAAACCGTACAGTCCACTGTTCGGGCAAGGGTTTTTGCCAGCATGGTCTTGCCGACGCCGGGAACATCTTCCAACAGGAGATGCCCCTGGGCCAGCAGCACAGTGAGGGCCAGCTTTGCGGCGTCAGCTTTGCCGTCGATGACCTTGCCAATGGCGGCCAGGATCCGCTCGCTGGCATCGTGGAACCGTTCCGGGTCCATGACCTGCGGCTTGTGCCCGTTGAGGACGGCATCCCGGGGCGCGGCGGCATATGCCTCGCCCTGGAAGGCAGCGGGTTCAACGGTGACGTGTCGCTTGGACTCCATGGATTGCCCTTCAGCCGTGGCCAACGTCCCCCGTGTGGCCTCCTTGTCCGTTCCAGCCTACCCAGAGTTTGGGTGTGGCTCACAGAGTGGCAGGCGAATTTATGTGCCAACTGGAATTTATGCGAAGGGCCGCGGCGGCGCGGGCGGGACCGCGGTCCGGTTAAGGTGGGAGCATGTGCAACTCCCTCGCTCCTGCTCCCTACCGCAGCAACGTCGACGAGACCGAGGCCAAGGATTCCCGAAAAGAGTACCCGCCGGCCCCCGAACCGCTGCCCGTACCCGTGATGGACAACCATACGCACCTCGACTTCCGGCACGGACTGATCGAGGTCAACGTTGCCGACGCCATGGACTCCGCGGAAGCAGTCGGTGTCCAGGGGGCGGTGCAGGTTGGCTGCGACCTGGAGTCCTCGCGATTTACCGTGGAGGCCGTGGAAGCCGATCCTCGCCTGCTCGGAGCGGTGGCGATCCACCCCAATGATGCCCCCGTCTACGCCGGCCGGGGCGAACTGGAATCGGCGCTCGCGGAGATCGAGGAACTGGCGCGCCACCCCCGCGTCCGCGCCATCGGGGAGACAGGTTTGGACTTCTTCCGGACCCACGGAGAGGGACTGGCCCATCAGCGGTATTCCTTCCGGAGGCACATCGACATCGCCAAGCGCCTGGGACTCACCTTGCAGATCCATGACCGGGACGCCCACGACGACGTGGTTCAGGTGCTGCGCGAAGAAGGAACTCCGGAGACGGTTGTGTTCCACTGCTTTTCGGGCGGCGCCGAATTGGCCCGGATCTGCAACGAGAACGGTTGGTACATGTCCTTCGCCGGAACCATGACCTTCAAGAATGCAGACAACCTCAGGGAAGCGCTCGCCATCGCGGAGCCGAGTAGGGTACTGGTGGAAACTGATTCGCCGTTCCTTACCCCGCACCCTCACCGCGGCCGGCCGAATGCCAGCTACATGGTTCCCTACACCGTCCGTTCCATGGCGGATGTGACAGGAAGTGACCTGGCCGGGCTGTGTTCGCGATTGGCCGAAAACACCGTCAACGCCTACGGAACATGGGCCTGAGCACCGCTTTTTCCTGCCCCGCAGGGCCCGTTAGCTGAATACCCGGTATGCAGATTTCTTGGCCGCTTTATAACAGATCGGTTACTGTGTACAAGAAATAGCCGGGGTCGGGGAAGGCCTCCGGACAGCTGGTTCGGTTATTCCGGACACCCCAGTTGAATGTTTTTGGCGGCACAGATGCCCGCCGTGCGTGTGGGACCAGGCTCTTTGCCTGGCCCCTTTCCTGTGCGGCCGGGCATGTTTGTTCTGTGCTTATCCCCGTGCCCGGATCGTCTGAGAGTTATGGGCAAACGTGATCAAGTTCTTCACAACGGATGGAAAGTTCAGCTTCCTCAAAGTCGGTGCGCAGGCACTGGTTTTGGTGGCCTTGGTGGCCGGCGTTGTTGCCTTTGTGGGCAACAACAAGACCGTCACCCTCAACGTTGACGGCAAAGTGAGCTCCATCCAGACCTTCGGCGGCACAGTTGACCAAGTGGTCAAGGCCGCCAAGGTGGAGTTGAAGAACGACGACCGCGTGACTCCTGCCCTGGACACCCGCGTGGAAAACGGTTCGGTGGTCAACGTGAACCTTGCGAAGGCCGTCTCCATCGAACTGGACGGCGCCCGCAAGACGGTGAACACGAACGCCCCCGACGTCGCCGGGCTGGTCAGCGAACTCGGCGTGGCCAGTTCGTCCGAGATTTCCCAGCCCAAGGACGCTTCCCTGGCCGTTGAGGGTTCCTTCGTTTCCATCTCCACCCCCAAGACCATCAGCCTGGTGGCCGACGGCAAGGACACCAGCACCACCACCACGGCATCAGACGTTGCAGAGGTGCTCAAGGACGCAGGCATCACCGTAGGTGCCAGCGACCGTGTCTCCCAGCCGGGCAACGCTCCCGTCATCCAGGACATGGTGATCAAGGTCTCCCGCGTGGACACCAGCAAGACCGCAGATGCCACCGAAGAAGTTCCGTTCGAGAGCGTCCGCACGGACAGCGCCGAACTGTACAAGGGCGAGGAAAAGGTGACCCAGAAGGGCGTTGCCGGTTCCGTGGTGAAGACGTTCAAGCTGGTCCTTGTGGATGGACGCGAAGCTTCCCGGACCCTGGTCTCCAGTAACGTCACCACGCAGCCGGTCACCGAAAAGGTTGCCGTTGGCACCAAGGCCCGTCCTGCAGCCACCCCCGCCAAGGCTGTCTCCGGTGCCGCAACCGGGGCGCCGAACGAGGCCATGTGGGACAGGATCGCCCAGTGCGAGTCCGGCGGCAACTGGGCCATCAACACGGGCAATGGCTACTATGGCGGCCTGCAGTTCTCCAGCCCCACCTGGCTGGCCAACGGCGGCGGTGCCTACGCCCCCACGGCAAACCTCGCCAGCAAAGCACAGCAGATCGACATCGCCAACCGCCTCTACGCCAAGAACGGCCTGCGTGACTGGGGCTGCGCCGGCGCTGCCTGATCCCGCGCAGGCAGTACGATACCTAGGTGACTGAACCGAATTCCGAACCCGCCGCCGTCGCGCCTTTGCTGGGCGCAACTGACATCCGACGGTTAGCCGAGGAAATCGGTGTCCGCCCCACCAAGACCCTGGGGCAGAACTTCGTGATCGACGGCAACACCATTCGCAGGATCGTCTCTGCTGCCAACATCGATGCCTCTGAGACCGTCCTCGAAGTGGGGCCCGGCCTGGGCTCGTTGACTCTCGGGCTGCTTGACGCGGCACGTGAGGTTGTCGCCGTCGAAATCGATCCTGTGCTGGCCCAAAAACTGCCCGAGACGGTGCGTGCCTGGCGTCCGCAAGCTGAAGACAACTTCCACCTGGTGCTCTCTGACGCCATGAAGGTGACCGAGCTGCCGGTTGAACCGACCGCCCTCGTAGCCAACCTGCCGTACAACGTGGCAGTTCCCGTGGTCCTGCACCTGCTCCAACACTTCCCGAGCCTGCGCCATGGCCTGGTGATGGTCCAGGACGAGGTGGCGGACCGCCTGGCTGCAGGTCCCGGCTCCAAGATTTACGGGGTTCCGTCGGTCAAGGCCGCCTGGTATGGGCAGATGCGTAAAGCCGGCGTGATCGGCATGAACGTCTTCTGGCCGGCCCCCAAGATCCATTCCGGACTGGTTGCCTTCACCCGGCACGATCCCCCCGCCACGCACGTGACCCGGGACCAGGTCTTCGCCGTGATCGACGCCGCCTTCGCCCAGCGCCGGAAGACCCTCCGCGCCGCCCTGGCCGGCTGGGCAGGCGGCGCAGTGGAGGCCGAACGGTGCCTGGTCGAAGCCGGCGTGGACCCCACTGCCCGCGGCGAAGTGCTGGACATCTCCGCCTACGTACGCATCGCCGAAGCCCGCCACCCAAGGGACGCATGAGCACGGGCACCCGTGGTTTGCCTTTCGTGGGGGAGCGGTTTCAGCCGCGCACCGTCCGCGTGAAGGCTCCAGGCAAAGTCAACGTCTCCCTGAGCGTTGGCCCGCTGAGGCAGGACGGATACCATTCCGTTGCCAGCGTGTACCTTGCGGTGTCCCTGTATGAAGAAGTTGCCGCCACCAGCACTGAAACCCCGGGAATAACTGTCAGCATCAGCCCCGGAAGCACCTTGGACCTGGACGGCGTGGATATTCCGCTGGACGAGCGAAACCTCGCTTACAAGGCCGCGGCTCTCATGGCCGAGATGTCCGAGAAGCCAACTGGTGTGCACCTGGAAATTACCAAGCGGGTGCCCGTGGCCGGTGGCATGGGAGGCGGATCCGCTGACGCCGCAGCTACGCTCCTGGCCTGCGACGCCTTGTGGGACAGTGGCCTGTCACGCGAAGAATTGGCCCACGTAGCTTCCGAGCTTGGCGCCGACGTCCCGTTCTCGCTCCTGGGCGGGACCGCCGTCGGGCTTGGCGTGGGCGACAAATTGTCGCCGGCGCTTGCCAAGGCGCAGATGGACTGGGTGCTGGTGTTCGCCGACTACGGGCTCTCCACCCCCGAGGTGTTCCGGACGCTCGATGGCCTCCGCGACTCCGAAGGCAGCGAGGTCCCGGAGCCTGTGGACGTGGATCCCACCATTTTGCAGGCACTCCGGAACGGCGATCCCGAAACGCTCAGCCGGGTGCTGGTCAACGACCTCCAACGTGCGTCGATTGCCCTCGCCCCAGGCTTGAGGGACACGATCGGGCTCGGGGAGGCCCGGGGAGCGCTTGCCGGAATGGTCTCCGGTTCCGGACCCACCATCGCCCTGCTGGCCCGGGACCCGGACTCCGCAGCCGTCCTCGCCGAAGAGCTGTCGCACCGGGGCCACACGGCCCTGGCAGTCCATGGCCCCGTGACGGGTGCCCGGATCATCTCCGATACCCTCCTTTAGTACGCATTTCCAGCTGTAGAAAGTAGTACCTCTTGGCCCACCTCCTTGGCGGCGAAAACCTGACGGTTTCCTTCGCGACCCGCACAGTCCTCGACGGCGTCACCCTCGGATTGGAGGACGGCGACCGGATTGGCATGGTGGGCCGCAACGGTGACGGCAAGTCCACCCTCATGCGGCTGCTCGCGCAGCGCTCCACCCCGGATTCCGGGCGTGTGACCAAGCGCGGCGACGTCAACGTCGGCTACCTGGACCAGGGTGACGTGCTCGACGGCGACCTGACAGTAGGCGCTGCGATCGTCGGCGACCGCGCGGATCACGAATGGGCCGCGAACCCGAAGATCCGCGAAATCATGGGCGGCCTGGTGGGCGACGTCGACTGGCACGCGAACGTCCACTCCCTGTCCGGTGGGCAGAAGCGCCGTGTGGCGCTGGCCAAGCTCCTCATCGAAGACCACGACGTCATCATGCTGGACGAGCCCACCAACCACCTGGACGTCGAAGGCGTCGCATGGCTTGCCCGCCACCTCAAGTCGCGTTGGCGTGCCAACCAGGGCGCCTTCCTGGTGGTCACCCACGACCGTTGGTTCCTGGACGAAGTCTGCAACTACACCTGGGAAGTCCACGACGCCATGGTGGACATGTTCGACGGCGGATACGCCGCCTACGTTTTGGCGCGCGCCGAGCGGGACCGGATGGCCGCCGTCGTCGAGAATAAACGCCAGCAGCTCGTCAAGAAGGAACTGGCCTGGCTCCGGCGAGGTGCGCCCGCCCGTACTTCCAAGCCCAAGTTCCGCATCGAGGCCGCCAACGAGCTGATTTCCGACGTTCCGGAACCACGCGACTCGGTGGCGCTGAACAAAATGGCTACTGCCCGGCTGGGCAAGGACGTGCTTGACCTCGAGAACGTTTCGCTCGATTTCCTCGACGGTGCCGAGGGCCAGAAACTCTTCAACAACATCACCCTTCGCCTTGCCCCCGGCGAACGGCTCGGCCTGGTGGGCGTCAACGGTGCAGGCAAGTCCACACTGCTGAAGCTGCTCAACGGGGATATCCAGCCGAGTGCCGGCAAGCTCAAGCGCGGCAAGACCGTGGTGACCGCCGTCCTGACCCAGGATGTGAAGGAACTCGACGAAGTCTCGGATCTGCGGGTCATTGAGGTCATCGAACGCGAAAAGCGGTCCTTCAATGTCGGTGGCAAGGAATTCACCGCCGGACAACTCGTGGAGCAATTGGGCTTCACGAAGGAAAAGCAGTGGACTCCCGTCCCTGACCTTTCCGGTGGGGAACGCCGTCGACTCCAGCTCCTGCGCCTGCTGGTGGGCGAACCCAACGTGCTGATGCTCGACGAGCCCACCAACGACCTCGATACCGATACCTTGGCCGCCGTCGAAGATGTCCTGGATGGCTGGCCCGGAACGTTGGTTGTGGTCAGCCACGACCGCTACCTGCTGGAACGCGTCACGGACCACCAGATGGCGTTGCTCGGCGATGGCAAACTCCGGGGCCTCCCCGGTGGTGTGGACCAGTACCTTGAATTGCGGGAAGCTGCGCTGGCTTCGGGTGCCGTTCCGGGTGGATCCACCTCGCCTGCGGCAGCTGCCTCCGGTGGTACCGCACCTGCTGCCTCCGGACCCAGCGAGGCCGAGAAGCGCGAGGCACGCAAGGACCTCAACAGGATCGATCGCCAGCTGGGCAAGATCGCGCAGCAGGAGGAGAAGCTACACACCCAGATGGCCGCCAAGTCCGAATCCGGCGACTTCGACGCGCTCGGGGAACTCAATGCCAAGCTGCAGGAGTTGCTCGACGAGAAGGAAGGCCTGGAACTGGAGTGGCTGGAGGCCGCAGAGGTCCTCGGCGAGTAGGACGCTCGTTACCTTTTTCGTAGCCTGTTTCCTGGTGCAGGATATGGGTGTGCTGGCCTGCCGGCTCCGGCATGATTTTGACGCTCTGTCGCTTG
>NZ_JBIRZS010000012.1:0-124736 GCF_044391085.1 Paenarthrobacter sp. NPDC018779
GGCCTTCTTCTTCGTCACAGCTTGCCGCTGGGCCATCGTTAGCTCCATGAAAACGGGCATAACCCGCAACCGCCGCCAACACCCTCAACCACGCCACTACGCGGAGGTTTTCAAATGAGGCAACGTATCCGGCTACGCGGAGGTTTTCTATGAGTCAATGCGCGGGGTTCCCAAACGCGGTCCATCTTGGCTAAGGTGTGACGCATGGGAACATTGATTTTTGAGTAAACCGCCTGCGCCTCTTGATGCGCAGCCGAGTTTCACCTGACAAAAATCCACGCCTGTTGAGGCCCTGCCTCCATGCCGTTCCCGTTGTCGCCTTCTTTGCTTCATGACCACACCGTGACGCCGTGGTTCCCGCGCCTCTCCAGGACTTCACCACCTTTGAGGAGTCCACTTATGACTGCCAACACGCCAGATAACAACCAAGCCGCCCAAGGCGGAATCAAATCCAAACTGACCGACGCCCAGCGGGCCATGCTTGACAGCAAGTCCGGGGGAGGAGCCCCCGGTGGCTGGCAAAGCACGGGCAAGGGCCACAAGCCAACGCACGCCAGCGGAAAGCAGGCAAAGACCATGAAAAAGGTCCGCTGGTAGGCCTAGACTTGAAATCCCTTCGTTTCACTGAGGAAAGGAAGAACCATGACTGCGAACCATAATTCCGGAGGCATCAACCCCGAGGTGGCCAGCCACTTGGTGGAGTCCATGGATATGGCTCCCATGCCTGAGCCGGCTGCCGTAGTAGCTACTCTCGGCACCGAGCAGGGCAAGCAATGGCCGGACGGTAACGGCAAGCGGCGGCACCCGAAGGACCACGACCAATCCCATGGCCGCGCAGGCCAGGGCGCAGCGGTCACCGCGGTCCACCGGACCAGCCGGCCCCAGATGCCGCACTCCTCCTGATCCAACCCCCGCCTGCCCAACTAGGTCGCACTTCGCGTCGTTCTGAGTGCTGGGAACGACCTGAACTGCGACCTAGTTGGGCAGGGTTACGTCGGAAGGCGACTTGTCCGGGCGCCACCCTTTCCACACGGGATGCCGCAGCCGCCCGGGACCCGTCCATTCGCCGAAGGTCACCTCTGCCACGAGATCCGGCTCTACCCAGGTTGCCCCGGCGGCGTCCTCGCGCGGAATGTCCAGGAACGGCGAATCCTTCGTGGCTCGCGGCTGGAGTTTCCCCAGGATGTCGTTGAGCTGCCAGTCGGAGAACCCGGACCCCACCCGGCCCACATACCGCAGCTTGCCGCCGTCGGGAATTCCCAGGAGCAGCGAGCCGAAGGTCCCGCTCCTTGCGCCGGCACCCGGGCGCCAGCCGCCGATCACCACTTCCTGACTCCGCTCCAGTTTCAGCTTGATCCACGAGCGGCTTCGCCTTCCCACGGTGTAGCGGCTGTCCGCTTTCTTGGCCATGACGCCTTCCAAGCCGAGTTCGGCAGCTACCGCCAGCAGGTCGTCCACGTCGTGGTCCAGGACCTCGGATACGCGCAGTGGACAGCCCTCACTGAGCTTGTCCACGAACGAGGACAAATGCTCTCTCCGCTCGCGGAACGGCAGCCTGCTGAGGTCCGCGCCGCGGTGGTACAAGAGGTCGAAAAGCATCAACTGCACCGGAACCGACGCCTGTGCCCGCTCGATGTCCGCTGCCTTGACCAAGTTCATCCGCTGCTGCAGCCGGCCGAAATCGGGTTTGCCGCCCTTGCCGAAGGCGACGATCTCACCGTCGGCCACGAAATCGCCGTCGGGCCAGCAGTTGCGGTCCGTGAGCTCCGGATAGGCGGCCGTGAGGTCGTTACCGTTGCGGCTCATGAGGCGGATCCGGCCCTCCGTGCCCGTGATGATTGCGCGGATTCCGTCCCACTTGAGTTCGTAGAGCCAGTCGCCGCCACTGAGCTCTCCGGTGCTGCCGGCCGAGGCCAGCATGGGAGTGTAGCCAGGCATTGGTTCAGGCTCGACGGCGGTTGGCGGCTTCGCGTCCGGAGCTGCCTTCCCGTCAGGCGCCGGTGCGGCAGCTTTCTTCCGGCCTCCCGGCTGCTCCTTCATCAGATGTATGAGCCAGCGATCACCGGTGTTGATCAGGGCGAAGCGCTTGGTTCCGCCCAGGCCGCCACCTGGTTCACCCGTCAGCGTGGCGATGACTTCCTTGCCCTCGCGCCACTTCTCGCACGTGAATTCGCCACGATCCCAGATGGTCACGGTCCCGCCGCCGTACTCACCTTTGGGAATCACTCCCGCGAAGTTGGCGTAGTCCATGGGGTGGTCCTCGGTGTGGACGGCGAGGTTGTTGCGGTCCGGAGTATCGGGAACGCCGCGTGGCAGGGCCCAGGAGACCAGGACGCCGTCGTGCTCCAGCCGGAAATCGAGGTGGTAGCGGCGGGCGTGGTGTTCCTGGATGACGAAGATGCCGCCGGGCGGCGCGGGGTCGCCGGGCCGCGGTTGATCGGAGGAGGCGGTGGCCGTCCCGCTTGAGGAAACGGACGACGCCGGGAACGGTTCCGGAGTCTTGCCCGGATCACGCATTCCTACATACTTGGCCAGGCGTCCCTCCACGGTGACCTTTTCCCGGCCACCCGTCTTTGGCGAGCCTGCACTCTCAGCGGGAGTGCCGGCGTCGTTCTCTTCACTGTGGGGCGGCAGGTGCCTGCCGGAGATCGACGCGAAGTGGTCCTCGCCCGTGCTGACCCGGTCCATGACCTCCGTGAACTCAAGGTGGCCGAGGTCCGGGTCATCGAGTTCGTCCCAGGTCCTGGGCGCGGCGACGGTGGGGTGGGGCTTGCCGCGCAGGGAGTAAGGAACAATGGTGGTTTTGTTGCCGCTGTTTTGGCTCCAGTCCACCAACACCTTGCCGCTCCGCAGCGACTTCTTCATATCGCTGACCACCAGCTTGGGATGGTCCGCCTCAAGGGCCCGGGCGAGCTCATGGGCGAACGCCGAAACCTGCTCGGACTTCAGCGTTCCTTCGAGCCCGGTGTAAAGGTGGATGCCCTTGCTTCCGCTCGTGACCGGTACCGGCTCCATGCCCATGTCCTGCAAAATGGAGCGGGCCAGCTTGGCCACCTCCACGCATTCCGGCAAACCCGCACCGGGACCGGGATCCAGGTCCAGGACAAAGCGGTCCGGCCGCAGGGGAGTCCCGGACGGATCCACTTGCCATTGTGGAACGTGGATTTCCAGGGAAGCAATCTGCGCCATCCATGTGAGCGTGGCCAGGTTGTTGACCATGGGGTAGACGTTGGTGTGGTCGGAGTGATGGATGGTGGCACGCGGGATCCATCGGGGAACGGAGCTTTCGAGGTTCTTCTGGAAAAACACTTCCCCGGGGTTCGCGGCCGTGCCCACGCCGTTCACCCAGCGTTTCCGCGTCACGGGCCGGTTGGCCGCCGCGGGAATGAGGAAGGGGGCAACCGCGGCGTAGTAGGCCAGCACTTCGGCCTTGGTGGTGCCGGTTTCCGGGTAGATGATTTTGCCAAGGTTGGTGAGGGTCAGTTCGTGGCCTTCAACAGTGACACGTTCCTTCTGCTTGCCTGCCACCTCTTCTCCTCTGCTGGCTTGTGCTGTTGACTGGGTGCATGAGGGCCATATGGAAGGGATCTATCGCGTTCGGTCTGGTCAACGTACCAGTTAAGCTCTACAGCGCCACAGAGGACCACGACATTGGACTCCACCAAGTCCACAATAAGGACGGCGGCCGCATCCGTTACCAGCGGAAATGCGAAATTTGCGGCGAAGTGGTGGCGTACGAGGATATTGACAAGGCTTACGAAGAAGAAGGCCGGACCGTCGTCCTCACCTCCGCCGAATTAAAATCGCTCCCTGAAGAGAACAGCCGCGAAATCGAAGTAGTCGAATTCATTCCGGCCGAACAGCTGGACCCGATCATGTATGAGCGCAGCTATTTCCTTGAGCCGGATTCCAAATCGCCCAAGGCTTACATGCTTTTGCGGCAAACACTCGAAGACACAGACCGGATCGCCATAGTCCAGTACGCCCTGCGGCAAAAGACCCGGCTTGGTGCCTTGCGTGTGCGCGGCGACGTCCTGCTGCTCCAGGCCCTCTTGTGGGGCGACGAAGTGCGCGAGGCCAAATTCCCGTCACTGGAAACGGACATCAAGATCTCGGACAAGGAACTCGAAATGTCCTCCGCCCTGGTGGAGTCCATGGCACACGACTTCGATCCGGACGAATACACCGACGACTACCAGGTGCAGCTGAAGACGTTGATCGAGGCCAAGCTGGAGAAGGGCGAGGCCCTGGACACCGAGGCAACGTTCGGCGTAGTGGAAGGGGAAGGCGAGGGCGGCGACGTCATCGACCTCATGGAAGCGCTCAAGCGGAGCCTGGACAAGAAGCGCGGCAAGGAAAAAGCGGACGACGACGACGCTGCCGCCACCAAAGCCGCCAGCAAGCCCAAGGCGCGGGCCAAGAAAAAGGCTTGACCCGCCGTCGTTTTTTACCCAACTGAGTGCACCCAACTGAGTCACAGTTAAGCGCGTTTAGAGCCGTCTAAACGTGCTGAACTGCGACTCAGTTGGGTCTTTAAGCTCAGCCTTTGACGGAGCCAGCCGTCAGGCCTTGGACGATGAACTTGCTGGCGAAGGCGAAGATCACCAGCGTGGGGACCACCGTCAGGACCGCGGCAGCGGACATGGAACCCCAATCAATGTTGAAGCTGGAGATGAAGCCGGCCAACGCCGTCGGAATTGTCTTGTTGCTGTCGCTGTTCATCAGGGTTACCGACAAGAACAATTCGTTCCAGCAGTTCACGAAATTGAAGACGAAGCTCGCAGCAATGCCGGGCAGCATTACGGGAACGATGACCCTGAAGAGCGCACCCATGCGGGAACAGCCATCGATCATGGCCGCCTCCTCCAAGGCGTCGGGGACGTTCTCGAAGAAGCCGCGGAGCATGATGGTGCAGAACGGAATGCAAATGGCGATGTAGATCAGGATCAACCCGGTCTTGGAATCCACCAGCCCGAAGTCGGTCATCATCAGGTAGAGCGGACCCAAGGCAATAAAACCGGGGATCATTTGCGTGATGAGGAAAGCGCCCAGCACTGCCCCGCGTCCGGAGAACTGGAACCGGGCCAGGACGTAGGCGGAGAGCAGGGAAATGAGCGTGGCAACGGAGGCTGCCACCAATGCCACCACCAGGCTGTTGAGCATGTACTGGCCAAAGTCGGACTTCGTGAACAGTCCGACGTAATTGTCGAAGGACAACTGCTTGGGCCAATAATCCAGCGGAAGGGAGTAAATGGCGCCCGGTTCCTTGAGGGACGTCACCACGATCCAGTACAGCGGGAAAACGGTGACGATCAGGCAGAGGCCCAAAAAGACAACCTTGGAAACGCGGCCAATGAGCGTCGGGCTGTTGATCATTGGGCTCCCTTTCGAAAGCGGACGGCCATGAGGTAGAAAGCTGCGAAAAGCATCAGGGTGACCATGACGATCAACCCCAGCGCGGACGCCTTGCCGTAGTCGCCTTCCTGGGTGATTTTGATCATGTAGGTGGTGATGATGTGGGTCTGGTCTGCTGGTCCGCCGCCGGTCATCGCGAAGATGATGTCCGGGAAGTTGAAGATCCAAATCACCCGCAGCAGGATGGTTAGCGCCAGCGTCGTGGAAATGCTGGGCAGCGTGATGCTGAAGAACGTACGCACCTTGCCCGCACCATCCAACGCGGCGGCCTCATACATTTCGTCCGATACCGACTGCAGGGCAGCGAGGATCATGATGGCGAAGAACGTGACGCCGTACCAAATGTTGGCGATGATGATGGCCGTCATGGCGAAGCCCGGATCGGACAACCAGGGAATGGGCGAGCTGATCAGGCCGGACTTCATCAGGAGGTCATTCACCACGCCGAACTCGGCGTTGAACATCCAACGGAACAGCATGCCGATGAGGAAACCGGACACCGCCCAGGGGAAGAAGATCATGGCCTGGTACGCTCCACGCATCCTGAACCGCCGCTTCAGGAACAGTGCCACCGCGAACCCGATGACTACTTGCGGGACCAGGGAGCCGACCACCCACACCACGGTGTTCCGGACGATCGTCCCGAACTCCGGTGCGTCGAAGAGGCTCTGGAAATTCCCGAAGCCAATCCACGACGTATCTGAAAGGTCGTTCAGGTTCCAGTTCCGGAAGGCCATCTGGCTGCCCGCGATCATGGGGTAGTAAGTGAAGATCCCCACGAAAACCGCGGCCGGGGCCAGGAACGCCAGCAAGGTCAGCGCAGTCCTGCCACTGAACCGCCTTTTCCTGCTGGCCGGTTCCCTTCGCAAGCCCTCGCGCCCCGAAGGCGGAGAGGTGGAACGCTTGAGGTCGAGGCTCATGGGGCCTCTAGCCCTTCATCTTTTCTGTCCAGAACGTGTCCCAACTGGCCAGCAGCTCGGAGGTGCTCATCTGCCCTGTGAGCACCCGCTGGAGTTCGCCGTCGGACTTCTTGATCCACTCGGTCCACCAAGACACGCTGCGGGGCTGGATGGCCGAAACGTAGGTATCGGGGTTCTCCGTCATCTTCACGTAGGCAGCCCACGGGCCGGTGCTGTAGAAGGTGTCCTGGGCGGCGGACTTCAGGGTAGGAACAAGGCTGTTGTCCTTGCTGAACGTGGTGGCAGCGTCGCCCTGGGCCAGGTACTTGATGAGCTTCACTGCTTCCGGCTTGGCGTTGGAGGACTGGGCGATGCCCCAACCTGCCGAGGCTACTGGCTGGATTGCCTTACCGCCCGGTCCTACCAGCAAAGGCGCAACATTCCACTGGTCCGGCTTGATGGCCTGCGACTCCTTGACCGTTGCGATTACCTCAGGGTCCTGCAGCAGGAACGCCGTGGAGCCGTTGCTGAAGCCCTGGACCATCTCCGGGTAACCCCACGCCACGGACGACGGCGGAGATCCCTTCTTGAAGAGGTCGATGTAGAGGTCCATGGCTTCCTGCGCCTTGGGGGAGGAGAAGATCGTCTCGCCGTTGGTCAGCTTGAACGCGTTCTCCCGGTCGATCTCGTCGGCAACGTAGGCCTCGATGATGGCTACGGCGTTGGAGTTGGCGTTGGTGCCCCCGCGGAACGCATAGCCGAACTTGTTCTCCGACGGCTTGTTCAGGGCTTCGGCCTGCTTTGCCATCTCGGACCAGCTGCTGGGAGGACCGTCGAACCCAGCGTCCTTGACAAGGTCCGAGCGGTAGAAGAGGGAGAGCCCGTAGAAGCCGTAGGGGATGTAGTAGGTTTTGCCGTTCTGCTTGGAATAGGTGACAGCGTTTTCGGTCAGGTTGTTCCAGCCATCCCAGCCATCCAGGTCCTTGGTCATGTCATAGAGCCAGTTGTTGGCACCAAAGGAACCCACGGTGATGTCGCGGGCCTCCACCACGTCCACGCCTTTGCCGGACTGGAGCATCTGTTGAATCTTCTGGTCAGCCTGATCGGTGGGTGGCGAGATGAGGTCGACCTTGATGTTGGGGTTTGCCTGTTCGAATCCGGCAAGGAGCTTCTTCAAAGTCTCTGTCCGGGTTGGGTTGGTGAGGCTTTCCACCATCTTCAAAGTGACCTTGCCATCGGCGGCGCCCTGTCCGCCACCGCCACAGCCTGCCAGGGCCAGAACTGCCGCCAGGCCTGCTGCGGCCGATGCCATGATTCTGGATTTCACGTGGGTCCTCCGTTGGTTGGTTGAGGTGGATTGCGCCTTGCAGTGGCGCGGTCAGTGATGTTTAGAGGGATTTGGCGAGGCGCACGAGTTCCGGCACTGCGCGTTCAGCGAAGATTTCGTAGTCCTGCGGCGAGTTGTAGAGGTGGGCGGATAGCCGCAGGAAGCCTTCGCCGTTGAAGGTGGTCACCGCGGTTTCGATGTCCAGCTGGTCTGAAATGAACGCCCGGACGCTGTGCGAATCCTCATGCGTGGTGGCCAGGCCTTGCGGCAGGCGAAGCAACCGCAGCGGGCCGACGGGCATGCCGACATCTACTGCGTGGTTTTCTCCAGTGAGGTCCGCAAAGGCAGAGCCAATGATCGCTGCGCCGTAATCACACAGGGCCGTGGCATAGCTGCGGAACGTCGCCCAGCCGTAACGTTCTTCGATGGTGGTGAACGAGGTGCCTGCAGCCATCCAGGACGTGACATCCTGGGTCCCCACATGGTCGAAGCTTTCCGGGAAACTGTAGGGGAAACCCCATGAATCGATGAGTGGCGACAGGCATTCGGCGCGATCCCCACGAGCTACAAGCGCCGCTGTGCCCCTGGGGGCGCACGCGAACTTGTGGAGGTTGCCAACCCAGTATCCGTCGAATTCGGGAACGGGAGCCTCCAGCACGCCCGGTGCGTGCGCCCCGTCCACCAGCAAGGGCACCCCGGCGGCCTTTGCAGCCTTTGCAATGGCCGCTACGGGAAACGCCCGCGCCGTAGCCGAGGTGATCTGGTCCAGCACGATCAACGCCGTCTTGTCGCCGACTTCCGCCATCAGCAGGGCCGTTGCGGTCTCCGCGTCGGCATCCAAGGGGATTTCGGCAATACGGACTCGGCCACCGCATTGCCGTGCCACGCGGTAGGCGCCTTGCAGCACGGCTCCGTACGCATGGTTCGTCATGACAATTTCCGCGCCGCGACGGAAGTCCAGCGAGTTATAGACGGCGGTGACTCCGGCGCTCGCATTCAGCACGAGTGCTGTGTCCCCGGCGTCGACCTCCAGGAAGGAGGCCACGTCCGCCCGGGCTGCCGCCACGGCCTGGTACTGGCCCATGAACCAGGTGCACGGGTTTGCGTCCATGCGGGCCTTCAGTTCCAGCTGGAATTCCTGTGCCGCCCGGGGGACCGAACCATAGGAGCCGTGGTTCAGGTGGACTTTGGAAGCTGTCAGGGTCCAGTCGGAGCGGGAGGGAGCGCCATCGGGGGTTGTCAGGGGACGCGGAGCCGTCAGATTGTTGGCTGGGTGCACAAGGGCCTTCTAGGTCGGTGAGTCAGGAACTGCCTGTAAGTTACCTCACATATATGACCCAGACAACAGACTACTCCGCAAAGTCATAAGATGACTTTGGATCAGAAGTACTAATGGGGCGCATTTCATAAACTCTGTGAGCTAAGAGATACGATGTCTCGCCTCATGAAGTCCGACCACTTGCCCGATCGGAATACCCGGCCGGTAGTGCTGTAGCGTGTACCAAGTCTGGAGGAGGCGGGTAAATGGGTGCAGTCGAGACGGCCATGCAAGGCCTGCGCAACAAGATCGCATCGGGCGAGCTCGCACCCGGACAGAAATGTCCCCCCGAAGCGGAGTTATGCGCACAACTCGGAGTATCACGGAGCTCCTTGAGGGAGGCTGTCCGCGCCATGTCCGCTCTGGGGATCATGGAGTCCAGGCACGGTTCAGGGACGTACATATCGTCCTTGGAACCCACGGTGATCCTTCAGAACTTCGCGCTGCTGGTTGACCTGCTTCCGCTGGATGGCTTGCTGGAGCTGTTCGAAATCCGGCGATTGATGGAGTCGCATGCGGCGTCCGCAGCCGCTGCCAACGCGACTCCTGCCGCCCTGGCCTCGCTCACGGCCCTGGTGGAGGCCATGGAAAACACCGCTGACCCTTCCGAATACTCGGAACTGGACTCGCAGTTCCATGAGGAAATCTGCCACGCAAGCGGCAATGCCACCTTGGCTGGCCTGGTCCGCCTGTTCCGCTCGCGCGGTGGCCACTTCCACATTTTCGACGGCGATGAAGGCACCATTGTGCGCGAAGGCAGCACGGCCGGCCACGCCGCGATCCTGGAAGCCATCGCACAAAAGAACCCCACCTTGGCCGCCGTCGCCATGGGATCGCACATCGCCCAGACCGAAGCCTGGCTCAAGCGGCTACGGCCTGTTCCGCGCCTCACGGAATGACACGGACGGTGACCTGCCCGCCGTCGTCACCATCCGCCGTCGTCACCCCAACTGAGTAGCAGTAGACGCCGTTTTGAGCGTCTAAAACGGCATCAACTGCTACCCAGTTGGGTGATTCAGTGGTTCCTCAGCATTGAAATGAGTTCGGATTTCTTCTTGTCCGAGTAACCTTTCAGGCCGAGTTCTTTTGCGCGGGACTTGAGTTTGTCTACTGTCCAATCGTCGTAGTCGCCGGACTTTCCGCCCTTGCGTCCCACTTCGCCCCGGCCTTGTTTGGCAGCGGCATTCGAGATCCGGGCGGCTTTCTCCTTGGAGGCTCCGTCATCGCGGAGTTCCTCGTAAAGTTCGGGGTCCTTGAGGCTGGGATTCTTTTTGCCGGGCATGGTGAAGATCCTTTCTTTGTTGAAGCCGGGGCCGGCCGCAGTGCGAGGTCAGTCCTCCCGGTTCTGCAAGGCCTTGCGGTGAATCCAGAACGGGAGTCCCACAACGATCACCAGCACCACCAGGACCAGGGCTGCGCCGGTGAGCAAGCCGGCGTCCCTGCCCATGGTGACATCGAAAACCAGGGCCGCCGAGCCTACGATCAGGAGGGACACCCCTGCCAAGGCGAGTTTGGTGATGGTATCCGCGCTGGAAACGAGGGTGGCCTTGAGGCCGCGCCGGAAGAGGCGGCGGTGGATGCTGACGGGAAGGACGATCAAGATGGTGGTCAGTGAGGCGACCAGCACATTGAAGAGGTACAGGCCGGTCTGCCAGTCGTCCAGGGTGGAGAACCTGGATTGAAAGGGGAGGGTCAGCAGAAAGCCGCCCAGGATCTGGACTCCGGTCTGGAGGACGCGCAGTTCCTGGATCAGCTCCAGCCAATTGCGGTCCATCTTCTCTTCGGTGGATTCGTTGCGGCCGGTTCGTGCCACCGGCTCAGTGTCCGCCACTTCAGGCACCTCCACGTGGGTGTGATGCGCCGGAGGACTGCCCCGAACTGCAGCATCGCTGCGGGGACAGCCCTCACGGTTTTCTCGGTAGTTAGGTTGCGCCGGCCTCGCGGCCCGGCTGGTGTCGCGCTGCGGGCTCTATACCGTGTGGCCGCGGCGACCTGACATGAAGCTGAGAAGCCAGCCGATGGCTGCGACCACCAGGAGGACGACGCCCACCCACAGCAGCCAGTTGAGGGCCGACGAGAAGCCGCCCACAAGAAGAAGGACAATCGCCACTACACCAGCAATGATCAGAAGCGTGTTCATGGTCAGCACATTCCTTTCTGGGAGGAATCCGGCGGCTTGTGGACGGATTCCTGACATGCATTCCGTTTACTTCAATTGAGTTATGCCGGTACCTGGAAACAGTTCCAAGGTGCCTATGCCGTGCCACAAACCGGTTCCCGCGGTTTCCCGGTTCGCCAGTTGTGAACAGCGACACTCTTCATTGTACTACTAAGCATCCTTATGAAAGAGTTGTTGAAGTAGCCACTTGATGATTGGGTGAACGTCCAGGCAGCGTCCACGAGAGGAAAACATGAAAGCGTCACAGCAACTCGCAGACAACCTTCAGATCGTCCTGACCGACTTGATTGAGCTTCAACTCCAAGGAAAGCAGGCCCACTGGAACATCGTTGGTCCGAACTTCAGGGACCTTCACCTCCAACTGGATGAACTGGTCCTTGCCACCCGGCAATTCGCGGACGACACCGCAGAACGCATGCGGGCCCTCCATGCACTCCCCGACGGCCGCAGCGGGACCATCGCCAAGGGCACCCGCCTTGAAGAATTCCCCGGCGGACTGGTCAATACCAAGAACGCCGTCAAACTGGTGACGGATCGCGTGGAACGCACCGTCCAGACCATGCGCGATGTCCACGATGAGGTTGATGAGGAAGACCCCACGACGGCGGACCTCCTGCATGAGTTCATCGCCCGCCTTGAGCAGTTGGCGTGGATGATCAACGCGGAGACCATGGGTTCCGGCGCGCCCGTGACCGATCCCGACGAAGCCTGACCGGCCCGGGACGACGGCAGGGCGGCCGCCATGGCCAGGCTTCGGCGAAGCGACCTGTCCAAGCCCGGCATCGTCCGGCGCCGCTCGGGCAAGGGCTTTAGTTACCGGCACCCCGACGGAACACTACTGGACGCGGAGGATCGCCAGCGCATCAAGGCGCTGGCGATCCCGCCTGCGTGGACCGACGTTTGGATCAGTCCGTACGAGAATGCCCATATCCAGGCCACCGGTGTTGATGCGGCCGGTCGAAGCCAGTACATGTACCACCCACGCTGGCGTCAACGTAAAGACACTGAGAAGTTCCAACGCGCAGCGGAGCTCGGCAGTGCTTTTCCCTCGATCCGCCGGGCCGTCACCATGGACCTCAAGGACGCTTCCTCGCAGAAGCAGCAGACCCTGGCGGCAGCCGTCCGTCTCATGGACCTCGGTGCGCTGCGGGTCGGTTCCGAGAGCTACATGCGCCAGAACGGCTCATATGGGCTGACCACCCTCAGGTGCAGGCACGCACGCATCAAAGACGACGCCGTAGCCCTGAAATTTCCCGGCAAGAGCGGGCAATGGTGGGATACGTCCATCAATGACCCCGTCCTGGCGGCCTTTCTGGAACCTTTGGCGCGCAGGCCCGGCAAGGAGCGGCTGCTTTCGTACAAGGACGACGGCGTCTGGGTCCCCTTGGATGGGCACATGGTCAACGAGTACCTCCGAAGCATCGCCGGGGAAGCTTACACTTCCAAGGATTTCCGCACCTGGAAGGGCACTGCGGCGGCAGCCCTGTGCCTCCTGAAGAATGACGGGACCATGACCCGTCCCCAAGCCTTGGTGAAAGCCATGAAGGAAGCGGCGGAGATGCTGGGCAACACCCCTGCCGTGGCCCGCACGTCCTACGTGGACCCGCGGATCGTGGAGGCCTACCTCGAAGGGGAACTTGAGAAGATCAAGCCCACCGAGCCCTCGATCGCCGAGTTCCTGATGGGGAAGCAGGGCTGACGCCCGAACCTGTTCCGGACATAGGAAGAGCCTGGTGACACCCCCATAAGGGTGTCGCCAGGCTCTTTCCGTGTCGCTGATAAATGCGATCAGGCGTCGTGGTCCGTTTCGAGGATCTTCACGAGGCTCTCCAGGGCGGCGTCCGCACCTTCGCCCTCGGCCCGCAGCACCACGACGTCTCCGTGCGAAGCACCGAGGCTCATGAGGGACAGGATGCTGGCGGCGTCCATGGCGTCGTCGGCCGGTTCGCCTTCGCGGGCGATGGTGACCTCAAGGTCCAGGTCTCCCGCGGCTTCGGCGAAGATGGCTGCCGGGCGGGCGTGGAGGCCGACTCGGCTGGCGATGGTGGCTGTACGTTCAGGCATTGATGCTCCTTTGAGAGGTTGTGGAGAGTCTAGACGGTTGCGGGTACGGGTTCGGCTTCAACGGCCTCCGGCTTGCGGACTGCCCAGCGCTTGAGGGCGATGACCAGGAGCGCCGTGATGACCACGCCTACCGCGATCGACAGGAAGAACAACAGGAAGTTGTCGATTGCGAAGAAGACGAACAGGCCACCGTGCGGTGCCTTGGAGGTGACAGCGAAGGCCATGGAGAGTGCACCGGTCACTGCGCCGCCCACCATGCTGGCGGGGATGACGCGGAGGGGATCGGCAGCGGCGAACGGGATGGCGCCTTCGGAGATGAAGGATGCACCCAGGAGCCAAGCAGCCTTGCCGTTCTCGCGCTCAGCGAGGGAGAACAGCTTCTTGTCCAGCACGGTTGCCAGGGCCATGGCCAGCGGCGGAACCATGCCTGCGGCCATGACGGCTGCCATGATTTGCCACGGTGCCTGATTGGTAATGGAAGCGGTACCCAGGCCGGCGACGGCGAAGGAGTAGGCAACCTTGTTGACCGGGCCGCCGAGGTCGAAGCACATCATGAGGCCGAGGATGATGCCGAGGATGATGGCACCTGCGCCGGTGAGGCTGGACAGGCCGGTGTTGAGGGCGTTGGTCAGGGCGACGATCGGTGCGCCGAGGATCAGGAACATCAGTCCCGAAGCCACCAGGGAGGCCAGCAGCGGAATGATCACCACCGGCATCAGGCCGCGGAGCCAGCGGGCCACATTGAGCTTGCCCAACTGGTAGGCGATGTAGCCGGCCAGGAGACCACCGACGATGCCGCCCAGGAAGCCTGCGCCCATGAACCCGGAGACAGCACCGGCCACGAAGCCCGGCGCGATGCCCGGCCGGTCTGCGATGGCGTACGCGATGTAACCAGCCAAAGCCGGAACCAGGAAGCCCAGGGACAGCGCACCGATCTTGAAGAGGACCGCGCCAAGGTAGGCACCCAAGGGGCCCCAAGCGTTGTCCGGGAACTCGGTGGGCAGGTTGAAGATGCTGTTCTCAACCACGATCTTGTCCGCGAAGCCCGTGATCAGGTAGCCGCCCATGAGGAAGCCCAGCGCAATCAGCAGGCCGCCACCGGCAACGAACGGAATCATGTAGGACACACCCGTGAGGAGGGCGCGCTTCAGCTTTTGGCCGATGTGCTCGCTCTTCTCCTCGGCCTCACGTTCAGCCTGCTCCTCCGCCCCGAAGTGGGCCACACGGTGTGCGTGGGGATCGTCGGCGGCAGCGAGTGCTTCCTGGACCATCTTGGCGGGCTCGTCGATGCCGCGCTTGACCGGAGCATTGATGACCGGCTTGCCGGCGAAGCGCTCCTTGCCGCGAACGTCCACGTCGACGGCGAAAATCACCGCATCCGCCGCAGCGATCACCGCCGGGTCCAGCGGCTTGGCGCCCGAGGAACCCTGCGTTTCAACCTGCAGGTCCACCCCCATCTCGGCAGCCGCGGCAACAAGCGAGTCGGCCGCCATATAGGTGTGCGCGATACCGGTGGGGCAAGCGGTCACGGCCACGAGGCGCTTGGGTGCGGCAGCCGCCGTCGGGCTTTCCGCCGGAGCGGCCGCAGCGGCCGGAGCTGCTGCGGAAGCAGATTCGGCGGCGTGCGCTGCGGGCTTGTCTGCCAGCGCGCCGTCCACCAGCTCCACGATTTCCTGCTCCGAGGAAGCTGCACGCAGTGCTGCCGTGAAGTCCTTCTTGATGAGCGAGCGGGCCAGCTTGGAGAGGAGCTTCAGGTGCTCCTGGTCTGCGCCGTCCGGGGCTGCGATGAAGAAGATGAGGTCCGCCGGACCGTCCTTCGCGCCGAAGTCCACCTTGTGCGACAGGCGGGCCATGGCCAGGGCGGGTTCCGTGACGGCGGCCGAACGGCAGTGCGGGATGGCAATGCCGCCGGGCACGCCGGTAGCGGTCTTCTGTTCGCGGGCGAAGGCGTCCGTGAAGAGTCCTTCAACCTCGGAAGCACGGCCAGCGTCGGCTACTTTGCCGGCCAGGACACGGATGACGTCGGCGGGGGCATCGCCCAGGTTCTGGTCGAGGGTGACCAATTGGGGTGTGATCAGCTGGGTCACTGTTAGTCCTTCTGGAGGGCCGTGATGGTTACGGCGTCTGGGGTTGTCTGGTGGACTGCCGGGACAGTGGAGCCCGGCAGCGATGCAGCAGCGGCACCATGGGCCACGGCTTGACGGAGGCAGTCCGGGGCGGAACCACCTTTGCTTGCAGCCAGCAGGTAGCCGGCCAAGGACGAATCGCCGGCACCGACAGTGCTGACGGCTTGGATCGGCGGATGCGTGGCAAGCCACGCTCCGTCTGCCGTCACCAGGACTGCGCCCTTGGATCCGAGTGTTGCGAGAACAGCACCCACACCGCTTTCGACGACGGCGGCAGCAGCTTGGGCTGCCTTGGCCGGGTCTGCTTCCAGTTCCTCAGCGGTGGAGACTTGGGTGAAACCGGCTGCGGCGGCGAGCTCTGCAAGCTCTTCGGCGTTGGGTTTCAGGAGGTCCGGCTTTCCGGCGGGGTCACCTTCCAGGGCCGCCGCGAGCGGAGCGCCGGAGGAGTCGATGGCGATCTCCGGTGCGGCGAGCCCGTCCGAGCGGGAACGGAGCCGGCGGGCGATGGTGGCGTAGAAGTCGGCGGGAACCCCTGGTGGGAGCGAGCCGGCAAGGACTACCCAGCTGGCGCCACGGGAGCGCTCCAGCAGCAGCCCGATCAGGGCCTCTTGCTGGTCGGCGCTCAACTCCGGGCCGGGTTCATTGATCTTGGTGGTGACGCCATCCGGTTCGGTGAGCGTCACGTTGCTGCGCAGCGCCTGGCCGATCGGCAGCGCCGCAAACGGCACACCGCCGTCGTGCAGTCCCGCAAGGACCGGGTCCGATTCGGCGCCCGGGAGGACGGCGAGCGTTTCGAGGCCGGAGGCCACGAGTGCCCGGGAAACGTTGACGCCCTTGCCGCCGGATTCCTGATGGACGTGGGTGGCGCGTTGCACTTCGCCGCGGGCCAGCGGTCCGGGCAGCTCCACCGTGCGGTCAAGGCTGGGGTTGGCGGTCAGGGTGACGATCATGCGACCACCACGTCTACGCCGGCGTCGGCCAGGGCTGCCGCGAGTTCCGCGGAGGGCTCCCTGTCTGTGATCAAAGTATCCACATCCTTCAGAGTGGCGAACTGGACCAGGGTTTCGGCGTCCAGCTTGGAGGAATCGGCCAGGGCCACCACGCGGCGGGCCGACTTGACGAAGGCGGCCTTGACCGCGGCTTCCTCGGGATCGGGGGTGCTGAGCCCGAAGGTGGCGTGGATGCCGTTGGCTCCGACGAACGCGATGTCCGGACGGAGCTTGAATGCTGCGTCCACGGTTGACTGTCCCACTGCTGCCTGCGTCAGTCCCCGGACGCGGCCACCCAGAATCTGGAGGGCAATACCGGGTGTGGTGGACAGCTTGCCGGCGATGGGAATGGCGTGGGTGATGACCACGAGCTCGTCCGTTGACCCGTTGGATGCCGGCGTGCGCTGTGCCAGCAGGTCCGCGAGGGTTTCGGTGGTGGAGCCGGCATCGAGCAGGACGCTGCCGGTGGTGGGCTCGGGAATCATGGCGAGGGCGGCGGCGGCGATGCGGAGTTTCTCTGCCTGGCGCTGAATGGCGCGCTCCAGGATGCTTTCTTCGCGGGTGCTGAGCCGGTCCGAGGGAACCGCGCCGCCGTGGACGCGGCGCAGGTTGCCGGAAACTTCAAGTGCTGCGAGGTCCCGGCGGATGGTTTCGGTGGTGATGCTGAATCGGTCTGCCAGCTCTGTGACACTGACGCGTCCGCGCTCCGTGACGAGTGCGGAGATCAGCTGCTGGCGCTCTTCGGCGAACACTTACCCTCCATTGCGTAATGCGTGAGTCGTTGTCTTCATTGCCTTCCACTCACGGTGACTGCTGTCACACGTTATGTGGAATTGCTTGACTCTATCTGTGTTTGTGTTGGTAAGTCAATAGAAAACAACATAAACACAGATTCGCTGGTGAGGGTGGTGAAACCGGGTTGTGACACGGGGATGTGGTGCCAGCGCCCGGACGCTGGCGTGGGCATGGCAGAGGGCATGACGCACTCCCTGTAGTGCGTCATGCCCTCGTTCGGATCCCGACTGGGGGATTTGCCAGGATCCGGTCTTAGGGGACCTGCCGTCGATGCGGCGCTGGTCCGGGGGTGCGCAAAGCTATGGTTCGCGCGGTGTGGGTCCGTCTGGCGGGGTGGTTCCCGGTACGGGTTCCCGCTCGGGAGTGGGCTCGGGAACCGGCGGTGGCCCCGGCTCCGGTAGCGGCACGGGCTCCGGTGTGGGCGCAGGTGTGCGCGGGGGATCCGTTCGTCCCGCCGGGCTGGGCTGGCCCGTTGGCGCGGCTTGGCCCGCCGGGCTGGACTGGCCAGCGGGCCCGGACGTGTCTTCCGGCCCGGGAGTCCAAGCGGCGGTTGGGTCTGTCACGACTTCCCGTTCCGTCCGTGGCTCCGCTGCTGGGGGCGGAGGGTGCGCGGCGTGGAGGAGGGATACTTGCTGGAATCCCAGCCGGAGCCCAGGTAGTCGATGGGGAGGTTGTCCGGATCCGGCGGATCGGGCAACTTGTGCTTGCGCCCGGCCTGGGGTCCCGCATTGGTGGCCAGCGACTCTTTCCTGCGCTTCTCTGCGTGCATGCGTTCTCTTCCTCTATGTCCGGACCAGGCCGGATTGAACCGAAATGGTGCGGGTTAGTCCGGAATCTCCATCCGGAAGCCGCACGTGCATCCAAGGACGCGGGTGTTGATGTAGACCTCGTAGAGCCGCAACGGTGCCCCGGGCTTGAGCGCCAAGGGTGCCTGGATGCGGCGAAGCTCGCAGCTGCGCGTTTTCATGGGGTTGCCGCAATGCAGGAACTGGCCACCGAATTGGAGCACGCCCTGGGAACTGCTGGGCCGGTTAAGGATGGCGGCCACCCGCTGCACGCTGGCGAGTTGCTCATAGGTGTATCTGCACTCCACGCACTGATAGCTGACGTCCACCCTGTTGGGCGCAGGCGGATAGTGCGACTGGATGGAATCCACCAACAGATGCTGGTCGGTGTTGCAGCGTGGGCACCACAGCCGTTCATCGGGTGGTTGGTGTGCTTCGTCGGGAACCCTCGAAGCAGGCTGGGCCGGCATGGCATTCACCTCTGTGTGAATATGGGGGCGCCCGTCTGCATGAGCTGTGAAGCGGGGTCCGTCGACGCAGACCGTAGCTAGATTGTGCACATAGGTGCACTGCAGATGCAAGGATTTTTGGGGGATCCGCTCGGGGTGGAAGAGGTGTAGATAATAGGGGCATGGACCAAATTCATCCGGACACGGCCATGCCCGTGGAGGCGCCTGCTACCGAGGACGTCACCGTGGCCGAGCAGCTCCAGGACCTGGTGATCGACAGTGAGGATGTGGGCGGATTCCTTGGCGAGCTCGCCATGTTCTCCGCAGATTCGGTGTCCGCTACCGTGGGGCTGGGCGTGCTCTGCGGCATCACCTTGAGCCGCCGTCGCAAGGCCTTGACCGTGGCCGGCAACAGCCACGAGGCGCGGCTGATTGACGAGGTCCAGCGGACGTTCGGCGATGGTCCCTGCCTGGAAGCCATGCGTACCCACACCACGGTGCTGGTGGAGGACACTGCCACCGAGGAGAGGTGGTCCGACTATTGCAGCGTGATCGCCGAGCGCGGTCATTTGTCCGTGCTGTGCGTCCCCCTGCAGTTGGACGAAGGAGCCACTGCCGCGCTCAACTTCTTTGCTCCGCAGGCCCACATTTTCGATCCTGCCACTGTCCGCAACTGCGAGTTGTATGCGAGCCAGGCAGAACGTTCCCTGCGCTTGGCCGTACGGATCGGAACCAAGCAGCAGCACGCCGACGACCTGCAGGATGCCATGGCCTCGCGCACCGCAATCGACCTTGCCTGCGGAATCATCATGGGCCAGAACCGCTGCAGCCAGGCTGAGGCGTTCGGGATACTTAAGAAGGCCTCCAACGGCCGCAACCAAAAGCTCCGGGACGTCGCTGAAGCCATGATCAAGGCTGTTGCCGGGACGGCCTCGGTGTCCCATTTCGACCTTTAGCCGCACGCGGTTAAGCCACCGGCGTCTTGTGACGTGTGGCACTGTTGAACTACATTCATTACTGGGTTAAGCCAATAGCCCCTGGATCCTTACGACCTTGGAGCGCGGCTGACCTGCCTCTCCAAGGACGCGGACTCCGACAGGAGCATTCGCTTCTCCCGACCGCTGTTCAGTGTCCCGCAAGGGACAGTTGTCGGAAACCACCGTCACGGTGGTGCTTGCAATAAAAGGAGAATGGCAATGACGCTTGGTTCCCCGATTCCTGCCCCGAAACGCTTGCCTGGGGCAACTCCCGCCACTGAAGACGCCGGCTCACGCCCGTGGTGCACAGTGTGCGATACCGATTCGTACATTTTTGTTGAAACAGTGGTTGAGGCCACGCCGAACCAGTCAGAGATTGTCGAAGTCAGCTACACCTGCAGTGAATGCGATACCTTCTACGCCCATGCCGTCCCGTTGGCCGAACTGGTCCCGGAGATCCAGACGGAATTCCTCTCTACGTCCGCGGCCGGCCTGTGGTTCAGCTGCACCCATTGCGGCGAGCCCATGACCTTGGGCCGCCCCACCGAACGGTTCATCGAAGCACCCCGGACCACTGACCGTCCGGACAGTCCCAGCCTTCTGGAGGTGTATCTGCAAACCCAGGTGCTGCACTGCCGGTGCGGCTTCCAAATGGAGGTTCCGCGCCACGTGGGATGACGGCCGTCTCTGAAGACATGACCCTTGGGGAGGGGTGGCTATGCGAACGTTCGGTGTAGAGGAAGAGCTGCTCATTGCCGATCCGATCGATGGGATGCCGCTGCCACTCGCTGCCGGCATCCTGGATCTTGCCCCGCAGCAGGGCGAGGGGGACGGGCCTTCGCTGAAGTCCGAGTTCAAGCAGGAGCAGGTGGAGGTGAACTCCCGCCCTTGCACCACCGCCGCGGGCCTTCGCCAGGAAATCCAGTTGGGTCGGGCGCTCGCGGACAAGGCCGCCAGGACCGTGGGTGCACGGGTTGCTGCCCTGGCCACGCCGCCTGTGTTCCATGCGACGCCAACCCTGGGCAACCAGCGCTACGCCACCATGGGCCATGAGTTCGGCCTGATTGCCCGGGAACAGATCACTTGCGGCTTCCACGTCCATGTTTCCATCGAGTCGCCCGAAGAGGGCGTGGCAGTCCTGGACCGTATGCGCCACTGGCTTCCGGTGTTGCTGGCCTTGAGCGCCAATTCGCCGTACTGGATGGGCGTGGACACGGGTTTCGCCAGTTACCGGACCCAGATCTGGAACCGCTGGCCCACCGCCGGGCCCATGGACGTGTTCGGCTCGGCAGAGGGATACCGGGGCGTACTGCGGGAGCTGCTCAAGACCGGCGTGCCCCTGGACGAGGGCATGATCTACTTCGATGCCCGGCTCTCCCGTGGCCAGCCAACAGTGGAGCTTCGGATCGCCGACGTCTGCCTTTATGCCGAGGACGCGCTGACCATCGCGGTCGTCGCGCGGGCCTTGGTGGAGACTTCGGCGCGGCATTGGCGGGAGGGCGTGCCGCCGTCGGACGTTTTGACCAGCGTCCTGCGCATGTCCAATTGGCGCGCCAGCCGTTACGGCGTCAACGAGCAGCTGCTCCAACCGGAGGAGCTGGTGCCCTGCCCGGCGGCGGATGCCGTGGGCGCGCTTCTGCGCCACGTTGGCCCGGCGCTCGCGGAGATGGGAGACCTGGCCGTGGCCCGGGCGGGGGTGGCGGCGATTCTCCGGCGCGGCACCGGTGAACGACTCCAGCGGCACGCCTACAGCCGCCGTTTGCGGCTTGCCGACGTGGTCTCCGCGGCCATCGCTTCGACCCACCAGGACGGGGAACGGACCGACGCCGGCCTCATGCTGCGGTAAGCACCGTTAAGGTACGACGTCGGCTGGCCGGCTTGGGCGCCCAAGCCGGCCAACCGTCGTCGTACTTCATGCGGGGCATCAGCCCTGGTTGATGCGGATCATGTTGCCCGAGGGGTCGCGGAAAGCGCAGTCGCGGGGGCCCCACGGCTGGTCGATCGGTTCCTGGAGGACCTCGGCGCCGGACGCGCGGAGCTTCTCGAACGTGCCGTCCAGATCGTCCGTGTTGAACACGAGCATGGGCATGACGCCTTTGGTGAGGAGTTCCTGGATCGCGTCCCCATCGGCCTGGGAACGGCCGGCGTGCGGCGGGGAGAGGACCAACTCGAGGTCCGGCTGGGCGTCGCTGCCGAGGGTGACCCAGCGCTGGCCGTCCGAGCCGACGTCGTTCCTGACCTTCATGCCCAGTGCGTCCCGGTAGAAGGGGAGCGACTCATCAACATCGTTGACAGTAACGTGTGCGTATTTCAGTGAGATGTTCATGACTCACACGCTATTGCAGCCGTGGACGGGGCGCTTCTTCGATCCTGCTCAGCTTGTGGGGGCCGCAGCGGTTTTGCGTCGTTCGGGGCGGGTGTGCTGCTTGGCGATGCAGTTGGGCATGGCTTTCACGGCCTCATGCTCGCGGGTGCGGTACTCGCTGGGCGTGATGCCAACAATCTCCGTGAAACGTGAGCTGAAGGAACCCAGCGAGGTACATCCGACTTCCATGCAGGCATCGGTGACACTGGTGCCGGCCCGGAGCAAGGCCATGGCCCGTTCGATCCTGCGGGTCATGAGGTAGTTGTAGGGTGATTCGCCGTAGGCGGCCTTGAACTGGCGGGAAAAATGGGCGGGGGACATGAGGGCCCCGGCTGCCATGGTGGGCACATCCAGCGGGCGCGCGTATTCCCGGTCGATGAAGTCGCGTGCGCGCCGCAGATGGGCCAGATTGGCCAGTTCCTGCGGTGTCATGCGGTCAGTCTACTAGGCTCAGGCTCATGGATTCAGTGGTTTGGTCGAAGCCCGAAAATGAGCGCGCGGGCACTCCTTTGTTGGTGATGCTGCACGGCTATGGGACCAGCGAGGACCGCATGGTTTCCCTGTTTCCGCACTTGCCGCAGGAGTTCACGTGCGTGGCCCTGCGCGGGCCGAAGGTGATCGGCGACCACTACGGTTGGTTCCTGTTGGACTACTTCCTGACCAATGATTTTGCCGACGTCATCGCTTCCACCAACAAGGTCTTCGAATGGATCGGTTCGGTGCGGCAGAACCACAGCAGCGTGAGCCTGCTGGGGTATTCCCAGGGCATGGCCATGGCCAGCACCCTCTTGCGCCTCAAGCCGGAACAGTTCGCGGCCACCGTTGGCCTCTCCGGATTTGTCCTGGACAACGACCTCCTGGCGTTGTCTGAGTCCTTCGACACTCCGCCGCCCTTTTTCTGGGGGAGGGACAAGGCGGATCCCGTGATCAACGAGGACGCCATCGCCCACACCAAGGAGTGGCTCAACGCAAACATGGCCCTCACCGCGCGGACCTACCCGGGGATGGGGCACCGGATCGAGCCCCCGGAGCTGGTGGACGTGAGTGCGTTCCTCCGTTTCTACGTCCTCGGCCCCGGCGCAACCCCGCCCATCTAGGGGACAGCACTTGTTCCACTGAGGCTTCAATGGAGCGTTATCTGTCCCCCAGTTGGGGGAGGGTGGGGATTAGACGGCATCGGGGCACCCTGACGCAACACCCGCGGTGAGGTGCGCGTCACATTTCAGAATCCAGCCCCACTCTGTTGAATGACAAAATTGTAAGCGCTTACACTTTTGGCTGCGGCGCTCCCCAAACGCCGCCACCACAGGGTGAAATCGAGCATGGAAGGGTTGAGGCCGTGTTGCATGGTTAGGACACACCGGGTGACGATCCAGGACGTTGCCCTCCTCTCCGGATTGTCCATTTGCACCGTCTCCAGGGCGCTCCGGAACCTCCCCAACGTTTCAGAAAAGGCCCAGCGGCAAGTTGCGGACGCCGCCAGCAAACTGGGCTACAAGGCCTCGGCCGCGGCAGCCCGCCTGGCCGGCGGCCGCACCGGCTCGGTGGCAATCATTGCCCCCACAGCTACCACCTGGTTCTTCGCACAAGCCGTGGAAGCGGCCGAGGAAGTGTTCGGCGACAGCGGTTATGACACCGTGCTGATCAGCCTCCGCAACAAGAAAAGCGTGAAGCAGCAGGTCTTCGGCAGCCTGGACCAATTTGCCCAGCGGGTGGATGGGCTGCTGCTGCTCAATGTTGACCTGGACCCCGGCGAAGTGGAAGCATTGGGCGCTTCCGGTTTGGCAGTGGCCAGCGTGAGCATGCGGAATGTTCCGTGGGACAATGTTGGTATCGATGACGAACATGCGGCGTGGCGGGCCACCTCCCACCTGCTGGAGTTGGGGCATTGGGACTTGGCTGTCCTTGCGAGCAATGAACCCGTTGTGAAGGACATTCCCCGCTTCCAAGGCTTCAGCCGTGCACTTGATGAACACCACCTCACCGTCCACCCGGACCAGGTGGTGGGCTGCGAGCCCAGCATCGACGACGGCCGCCGGGCGATGACCGAGCTCATGGCCCGTGGTGGGAAGCCCACTGCGGTGTTCGCCCATTGTGACGAGGCAGCGTTCGGTGCGCTCATGGCGTTGCGCGAACACGGCCTGTCGGCACCAAAGAACATGTCCGTGATCGGCATCGATGACCATCCCATGAGCTGGTTCCTTGGTTTGAGTACCGTGGCCCAGCCCGTAGCGGACCAGGGTGCCTTCGCGGCTAACCTGCTCTGCGAACGACTCGTGAATACCGAAACCCCCAACCCACCCGCCAACCACCTGCTCGATACCAAGCTCATCGAACGCAAGACCACGCGTCACAAGCGCTGAACGGAACAATGCACATGACTGACCTTCGTACTGCCTGGACGGGCGCCTCTGCGCTCCTTTTCGACCTCGACGGCGTGCTGACGCCCACCGCCGTGGTGCACGAGCAAGCGTGGCAGGAACTGTTCGACGGCTACCTCGCGGAACAAAACCACCCCGAGGGCTACCAAGAGAGCGACTACTTCGACCACATCGATGGCAAGCCGCGCTTCGATGGCGTGCGGGACTTCCTGACTTCCCGCGGCATCACCCTGCCCGAGGGGCCCACGGACGATGCCCCCACCAACGAGACCGTGCAGGGCCTGGGGAACCGCAAGAACGCCATCTTCAACGAGATCGTGGACACCCGCGGCGTGGAACCGTACCCGGGCTCGGTTAAATTCATCAACGCGGCCCTGGAACAAGGCCTCCACGTTGCCGTAGTTTCTTCGTCCCGCAACGCTCCCGCAGTCCTGAAGGCCGCCGGACTGGACCACCACTTCGAGGTGGTGGTGGACGGGCAGGTGGCTGCCGCCGTCGGGCTCCCCGGAAAGCCGGACCCCGCAACGTTCACGTACGCGGCCTCGCTGCTGGGCGTCCCCACGGAGGAATGCATTGTGGTTGAGGACGCCGTGTCCGGTGTGCAGGCCGGAAGCGCGGGAAACTTTCAGGCCGTGATCGGCGTGGACCGCGGCGCCGGTCGCCAAACCCTTCTCGACGCCGGCGCGACGCTGGTGGTCGAAGACCTCAACGACCTTCTCTGACCCGACTTTTCAAAGGACTTCATCAGCCCATGGCACTCATCAGCTCTGACCGGCTGCGCTTCCCCTGCGAGCCTTGGAAACTTGTGGAAAACATCCACGTCCCCGGTGACGAGGGAACCCTGGAAACCCTGTTCGCACTGGGCAACGGCCACCTTGGCATCCGTGGCGCGCACTCCACCCGCGGAGACGGCGAACTCCCGGGCACCTTCATTAACGGTTTCCATGAGATCTGGGACATCAAGCACGCCGAAAATGCCTACGGATTCGCCCGTACCGGCCAGCGGATCGTGTATGTCCCGGACGCCAACAACTTCTCAGTCTCCATTGACGGCGAGGCTCTGAGCCTGGCCGAATCGACGGTGCTGGACTACCACCGGAGCATCGATTTCGCCACCGGCGTCTACGAGGAAACCACCACGTGGGCGTGCCGTTCCGGGGCCACGGTCACCACGGTGGAGCGCCGCGCGGTGGGCTTCGATTCCCGCGGCTGCCTTGGCCTGGAACTGTCCGTGAGCGCGGACCGTGACGTGTCAGCGGACATCAGCTCCGGCGTCGTCAACCGCCAGGACCAGCCTGTGGAGGACCACTCGGTCCACGATCCCCGGCGTTCCGGCCGCCACGCCGGGCGGGTGCTCCTGCCGTTGCACCTGCAGGGCGCCGATGGTTCGCTTCGCCTGGCCTGGGAAACTTCGGAATCGCGCCAGCGCGTGGCCATGGCCGTGGACCACTGGATTTCGTACGAGGGGCAGCCGTTCGAGACTGCCGTGGCGGAAGACGAATCGTCCGTCCGCTACGTCCTGGCCATCAACGCCGGCCAGCCCTTCCGCCTGGAAAAGACAGTCAGCTACATGGTGGCCGGATCGGCGGGCGACGCCGAGGACCGCGGCGAGGTCCTGGTTGCCGAAGCCGAAGCCAACCTGGTTCCGTTCAACGAGATCCTTGCCCAGAGCCTTGCCCACTACAACACGTACTGGACCACGGCAGACGTATCGATCGGCGGGCAGCCCGAGCTGCAGCAAGCGGTTCGCTGGGCCATGTTCCAGCTGGCACAGGCGACCGCCCGCGCCGGTGTTGCGGGTATCCCGGCCAAGGGCGTCAGCGGCTCCGGCTACGAGGGCCACTACTTCTGGGACCAGGAGGTCTACCTCCTGCCGTACTTGACGTACACCAACCCGGACGGTGCCCGGAAGGTCCTGGAATCCCGCCACGCCATGCTGCCGGACGCCCGCGTGCGGGCCAAGGAGCTCAGCGTTGACGGTGCCCTGTTCCCGTGGCGGACCATCAACGGGCTCGAAGCCAGTGCCTACTACGCTGCCGGAACCGCGCAGTTCCACATCGCCGCGGCCATCGCCTTCGCAGCAACCCGGTACCGGTGGGCCAGTGCCGATGCGGGCTTCGAGTCCGAGGTGGGTGCGGACCTGCTGATCGAGACCGCGCGGATGTGGGCCTCCCTGGGCTTCTTTGGCAAGGACGGCATGTTCCACATCCACGGCGTGACGGGCCCGGATGAGTACACGGCCGTGGTCAACGACAACCTCTACACCAACGTCATGGCGCGCTTTAACCTGCGGGCCGCGGCGTCGCTGGAGAACGAGGGCATCGCCGATACCGAGCGCATGGTGTGGCGGCAGGCGGCCGAACGCATGTCCCTGCCCTACGATCCCCACCTTGAGGTCTTCAGCCAGGACAACGACTTCATGACCCTGGAGCCGTGGGACTGGAACACTCCCCGGTCCAAGTACCCGCTGCTGCTGAACTTCCACCCGCTGGTGATCTACCGGCACCAGGTCCTCAAGCAGGCCGATACCGTGCTGGCGATGTTCCTCCAGTGGCAGGACTTCTCCGCAGAAGAGAAGCAGCGCGCCTTCGACTTCTACGATCCCATCACCACCGGTGACTCAACCTTGTCCGCGTGCGTGCAGGGCATCATGGCAGCCGAGATCGGCTACGGCGAACTCGCGCTGAAGCACTTCACCGAGGCCTTGTTCATCGACCTGGACAACTCGCACGGCAACACGATCGACGGCGTCCATATCGCCTCCACCGGCGGGATCTGGAGTTCGCTGGTGTGCGGCTTCGCGGGCATGCGGGACCAGGGAGACGTGTTGCGCTTCGATCCGCGGCTGCCCTCCGAATGGGAAGACCTGGCGTTCCGGCTGAAGGTCCAGGGGCGCTTGCTGTCCGTGGAGCTCTCGCAGGGATCCATGGCCCTTGGCCTGGTGGAAGCGGCCGGCTACAGCAATGAGCCGCTCCGCGTGCAGGTCCGGGACCACGGCGTCACGGTCGGTCCGGGCACGGTAACGGTGCCGCTTGAGGCGGTACCGGTACCGCCGACGTCGGTCTTCCCGAGTTCGTTCCCGACGGCGGGACTCCCGATCGTGGGTTCGTAACCGCTAGCTGGCGCTGGCTGTGTGGTCCTCGATCAGTCCGCTCGCTGCGATTTCACGCAGGGAGTAGATGCCTTTCGCGGCAGTTTCCTTGTCCTGGAAGCACACGGACAGCGCCAGTTCGGTGCCGTCTGCGTCCACGAGCCGTACGCGGCAGTCGCCGCCGGCGGCATCGATGAGTTCGAAGTGGCCGGCCATTACTTCGCGCTCCTCTCTCCGGCAGCCGGTTTGTCCGGCTGCGGCGAGGCGGGCGGTTTCACCGGAGCCAACCGGCGGCCGCTTGCGGGGTGGGCCGCCTTGGCGGCTTCCCTGCGGTTGTTCAGCTCCGATGTGATGAGGTCCAGGAGGGCCTGGGCTGGTTCGGACAAGTGGTGCGCGTCCGGGGACCCAAGTTGGTCGCAATGAACCAGGACGTGGCGGATGCGTTCCAGTTCCCGCGTGGGCACCAGCGGCCAGCGTCGGAACAACTGACGGACGGCTATGGCGCCAAGGAGGGCGTCCGGTTTGTTGGGCAGGTCGTGCGGCCTCGATGCTCCTCGTCGAGCTATCGGGGCAGCGAACGGCGCTACGCCATGGGTATAGGTGGTTTTGACTGGATTGGGGGCCATGCGGACCTCCCCGAAGTAGAGCGAAGGAAGCCGGCTGCGTGACTGTAAAATTAGCTTACAGAATGTGAGTTATGTCATGTCAATCATTACGTGCCGAATTCGTCAACCGAGTTTAGAATACGCAGCTTGCTGATCAATCTCTCTGGTCAGTCCTCGAAATGTGCCGGTGCCGTGTGCGGCTGCCCGGCCATCCGGTCCACGATCTCCTGGGCGATGTCCCGCAGCTTGCGGTTCCGATCGCTGGACGCCCGGCGGAGGATGTCGAACGCTTCGTCGTGCGAGCATCGGTTTTGCGCCATGATCATGCCGCACGCAAGGTCGATCACGGTCCGGCTTTCCATGGCGGCCTTGAGGTCATCGCCGCGCTGGTCCGCAGCCGCGATCCGTACCGCCAGCCGCAGTGCCTTGCTGGACATGGCGACGAACCGCACAGCGTCATCCACGGTCTTCTTGGTGAACAGCCCGGGCTCGGCGGCGAAGAAGTTCAGGACTGCTGCCGATTCTTCGCCCAGGTCCATGGGTACGCCCAGTGCACTGCTGATGCCTGCGGCCAGCAAAGCCTCCGAATAGTCCGGCCAGCGCGGATCAGTGGCGGCGTCCTCCAGGATCTTGGGCACGCCACTGTCCAAGGCGTCAACACAAGGGCCCTCCCCGAGGCTTTGTTCGATCCGGTCCAGGACGACGGCCCGCTCACTGCTGCCGCCGATGGTTGCCGTGCGTTTCCGGCGGCGCAACGTCACGGCGCATTCGATGTGCACGCCGGTGGCCTGGCTCATCATGTCGGCGGAGAAGCCAGTGAGCCCGCCCAGGAACTCCTTGATGTCTTCGGTGCCGGCGATAAGGTCCACCAACCGTTCGAAGTCCTCGGCCTTATCTTCAGCAGTCATGGCTTCAAATCTAGAGTGATGTTCCACTGCCTACAAGCGCTATCCGTTGCGCCCACCGCGCACCCGCACCGGCGCCGCCGTCGTTCGCGTCCGGACGATCACCGCGGCTCCCAGAACGGCAACCGCCGCCACGGCCGCGGCGATGGCTGTGGGCGTGGATTGGGGCGCGTCGGCACTCCGGCCCACCGTGATCCACACGAGCCCCCAGGCGATGGCGGCTGCCAGTGCAAGGCGGCCATGGCCTTTGACCGCCAAGGCAATACCGACGACGGCGACTACCGCCAGGACCGCTACGGACCACACATCCGGGCGCAGCCCGAATCCTGAGAAACCCGCTGCCTTCAGCGCCGCGGCAATGTTGGCGCACACGGCCACGCTGGTCCATCCGAGGTAGAGGCCCAGCGTGCCATCCACCACCACGGCCTCCACCCAGGACGAGGCCCGGGTGCGGCTGTAGCGGAGGAAGGCCATGACCAGCACCGCGAGCAGGGCAACGATCACCACCACGCTCACTGGGAGCCACCCTGCCTGGACGGACAGGATCCACGCCGCGTTCAGGAGCATGGAGCCTGCCACCACCCAGCCGAGGGCGCGCTGCCGGGGGTTGCTTCGCTGCGATGGCAGCCATTGCCACACCGTGAAGGCCACCAGTCCCGTGTACACCACGGACCAGATGGAGAACGCCGGCGTTGCCGGGGCCAGGAGGGTGGAGTCTGCGCTGAGCGCTCCACCTGCAGCCTGTGCAATGGGCGTGCCGCCGAACACGCCTACCCCGATCATGGAGCCGACAATGCAGACCACCAGGCTCACGGTCACCAAAATTTGGCGTACAAAATCCGAGTTTTTCGTTTTCACGTGCAGAGCCTCTTTCCTTGAGGGACCTCTCCGGACTTACTATCAGATGCTAGGTAAACGAGCTTCATGTTTTGCGAAGGACTGTTGGATGGACGCAGACGGCCACGCCAAGGGCTATTGGTACGGTAAGGACCCGGGACAGAAGGAACTCGCCGTTGGCGTCCTGAATGCCCTCCGGGACTACCGGGTGTCCGAACAAGCCATGCGCAAACGGACCCGCTCCTCCATGCTGATGGGCGAAAAGGACCTGTTGGCGCTTCGGTATCTGTTCGAGGCCGAGGCCGATGGCCGAGTGATGAAGCCGAAGGACCTGGGCGACCGGTTGGGCATAACCTCGGCGTCCATGACCACGCTGATCGACCGGCTGGTTGATTCCGGGCACATCCGCAGGGAACCGCATCCCACGGACCGTCGGGCACTGATCCTGCGGCCCACGCCGTCCTCCGACCAGGAAGTCCGGCACACCCTGGGAGCCATGCACCGGCGCATGCTGGATGTTGCCAGCGGACTGGACCAGGAGCAGGCACACGTGGTGATGGATTTCCTCCGGCACATGAGCGAGGCCCTGGACACGATCGACCACGAACCCGCAGACGGCCACGAGCCATCATGAGCTGAGGCTCCACTGCAGGATCAGGATGAGCGTCACCAGGAATCCTGAACCGTAGTTGAGCCAGATGAAGCGGCGCCAAGCCTTGTTGGTGCGTGCCGCCGTCGTATCCGTGACGTTCCACCAGGGCGCACAGTTGGCCACGTAGGGCAGGGCCACCACGGCTGCCAGCGGCCCGGGCCACGGCGTCGCCAGCATCGCAAGTCCAGCCAGCAGCCATAGAACGACGGCGAGCCGCACCGTGGCGCGGGCACCGATCACCGTGGCGATGGAACCGATGCCGGCCTGGCGGTCCGGGACGATGTCCTGCACCGCACCGAACGCATGCGCCGCCATGCCCCAGACGAAGAACGCGGCCAGCAGGATCAGGAGGCCCGCCGTCACGTCCGCTCCGGCCAGCGCCAAACCCACGACGGCGGGACTCACGAAGTGCGTACTGGACGTCATGGAGTCCAGCAGCGGGCGTTCCTTGAAGCGCAGTCCGGCCACGGAATAGGCCACCACGGCGAAAGCGCTGACCGCCAGGCTGATCCACGCGGCCGGACCGCCGGCGAAGGCCAGGACCACCAGGAACGGCACGTTGGTGATGGCGGCCAGCCACAGCATGGGACGGTGCAGCCGGGGTGGCAGGAGGGCGCCTTCGATGCCTCCCTTGCGGGGGTTCTGCAGGTCCGAGGCGTAGTCGAACACGTCGTTGATCCCGTACATGGCCAGGTTGTAGGGGATCAGGAAGTAGAACGTGCCCACAATGAGCACCCAGTCGATCTCCCGGTTGGTCAGCAGCATGGCCGCGGCGAAGGGGTAGGCCGTGTTGATCCAGCTCACCGGCCTCGAAGCGAGGATGGCTTGGGAAAGCAGCCCGGCGGGACGGGATCCGGAGGGGACCGGGGGATTGGGGCTCACGGAGTCGCGGGCATCTTCCGGGGTGGCCGCCTTAGTGTGGGCAGCCGTGCGGCGTGTCAGCCACAGCCACAGCCCGGGTAGGAGCAGGACGGCGGCCAATGGGTAGGCGAAGTCCTCCAGCGGTGCCAGGCCGATCTTCGCGCCGAGGAGATGGGCTTCGTCATAGTGGAACAGCTCCATGCCGATCATCACGGAATCGAACACGGCGGTGAGGACCGCGAGGGCAGCAAAGGCCAGCCCGACGGCCCGCCAATGCGCTGCAGAGGGCACCCTGGCGGCGCCGTCCCGCTCTCCGTCAGCACGTTTGGTGCCGACCGCCGCCATGGCGCGTGCCGCCGTCGTGCTCCTTGCAAAAACCGCACCGGCAACTGCCGCGGCACCTACGAACGCCAGGGCGAGCCAGAAGTACGTCATGCGTTCTCCCGTTCGCGTTCGGAACTGCCCGGGGCTACCTGCGTCTGCACCCGCCGCTCGAGGATCCGCCGGGTGCCCGTGTACAGGACCATGGTGCAGAGAACCAGGAACAGCAGGAACACGGGCTCTTCGAGGGGGAGTTCGGGTGCCAGCAGGATTCCGGTGGCTATGGCCCCTTCGCCGCGCAGGAAGATGCCCAGGCCGATTCCCGCCAGGTCCCAGCCGAGGAGGAACACCAGCCCGACGGCGGTGACGATCGCCGCTGCCTTGGCGTCGTGCCAGAAGAAGAGCCGGAACCGGTGGTCAAGGAGCAGCATGCACCCGATGCCGGCCAGCAGCGCTGCCAGGTACACGAAGCCCATCAACCCACCTTCCTGCCGGTGGTGCTGCGGTGGCGCACGGGGCTTGGCCCGGCGCTGTGGTCGCCACGGATCCGTTTCAGGACCAACTCGGCGCTGATCAGGCACATAGGTACACCGACCCCGGGCGCCGTGGTGGCCCCAGCGTAGTACAAACCATCTACCTTCTTGGAGGCATTCTGCGCCCGGAACATGGCGCTCTGGCCCAGGGTGTGCGCTGGTCCCAGCATGCCTCCCCGCCAGGAGTTGTAGTCCCGCGCAAAGTCCGCCGGGCCAATCGTGTGCCGGACAACAATGCGCTCGCGGAGGTCCGGAATGTCCGCCCAGCCGGCGATCTGGTCAATGGCGGCGTCCGCGATGTCCTCGATCCGCGGGTCTCCCGTGCCCTCCGCCCCGCCTGAACCCAGCGAAGGATCGGCCGGGATAGGCACCAGGACGAACAGGTTCTCGTGGCCGCCGGGAGCCACGCCGGAGTCCGTTGCGCTGGGCTTGCAGACATAGATCGACGCCGGATCCGGAATCCGCGAAGGCTTGCCGAAGATCGCCCCGAAGTTGGCTTGCCAGTCCCGCGTGAAAAACAGTGAATGGTGCGGCAATTCAGGGAGCTGGCCGCGGACTCCCAGCATCACCAGCACCGCCCCTGGACCGCTTGTCCGGCGCTGCCACCACGAACGGGGGTAGCTGCGGTCCGCGATGTCCAGGAGTTGCGTTTCCGTGTGGTGCAGGTCGGCCCCGGACACAACGGTGTCTGCCACGCTGAAGTGCTCCGCTCCGCTTGCGTCCCGCCATTTGACGCCTGTGACCTCGCGGGAGCGCTTGCTGCGGAACGGTGCCGGACCCTGGAAGTGGCCGTGGGGCGTGAAGCGTTCCTGTCCCTTGGGTTGGGCCTGCCTGGTGGCGATACGCAGCACCTGGGCATCGGTGTGGATCCGGACCCCTGCCTCCACGGCCAAGGCTTCAAGGCGCTGGACGAGTTCCCAGAAGCCACCCACCGGATATTGCACCCCATCGCCCAGGTCCAGGGCGCTCATGAGGTGGTACATGGCGGGTGCATCGGCGGGATTGGTCCCCAGGAACACTGCCGGATAGCCCAGCACCTGGCGCAGCACAGGATGCTGGAAGCGCTGGGCGATGAACTTCTCCAACGGCGTGGCCAACAAGCGGGCCAGCTCGGGGAGTCCCCGGAGCACTTCGGGCTGCAGGAGTGCCTTGAGCCTGGTGAACGGGTTGTAGAGGAAATACCGTTCGGCCATGTCAGAGGTGTGCCGGGCGGAGTCCAGATACGCCTTCAGTTGCTTTGCGCTACCGGGCTCCACTCGTTCGAATGCGTCCCGGACCTGCTCGCTGCCCAAGGGGACGGTCAACGGCTCGGGCCGGATGCCGGCGTCGTCAGGTTCGCTGAAGACGCGGTAAGCGGGACTCAGCGTGCGCAGGTCCAGCTGTTCCTCCGTGCTGGTTCCAAGCAGCTCGAAGAAATGGTCGAAGACGCGCGGCATAAGGTACCAGGACGGGCCGGTGTCGAAGCGGAAGCCGTCGCGTTCCAGCGTTCCCGCGCGGCCTCCCACCCGTGGCAGCCGTTCCAGGAGTTGGACCTCGTGGCCTTCGTGGGCAAGAAGTGCGGCGGTGGCAAGCCCAGCAATGCCACCGCCGATCACTACCGTCCTGGTCATGAGCGCGGTTCCAACCAGGTTGCGGCGACCGCGCGGGCGGCCAGTCCGGCTTTGAAGACATCCGGCACGCGGACCCGTGACTCGTAGAGTTCGGCAACGGACGTCCGCTCGATCCGCCGGGTCAACGCTGCGAAGAGTGCCAGGGCGCTCCGCACGGCCGCCCGGGCATCGTGGGGGAGCAGGGGGATGACGGCGTTGGCGTCGGCCAGCTGGGAGTGGATGGTTTTCACCCATTCGGCACGGTCCGCGTCCTCCAGGTGGTCCGCGGTGCCGAGATAGCTGCGGCCCAGGCGCGTGGTGTCGTCCGAGAGGTCGCGCAGGAAGTTGATGTTCTGGAAAGCAGCCCCCAACCGTCCGGCGCCGTACTCCAGGGCCGCGGCGTCGGCGTCGTCCATTGCCTGGCCCCGCACGAAGACCTTGAGGCACATCAGTCCCACCACCTCGGCCGAACCGTAGACGTAACCCTGGTGGGCGGCGGCGTCGAAGCGGAGCGGTGCAGCTGGGGCCGAGTCCTGGGCGCCCAGGTCGGTGCGCATGGAAGCGAAGAAGGGATCCACCAGGGTTTCGTCGATTCCCGCCACCCGGGCAGTCTGCGCGAAGGCGTGGATGATGAGATCGCTGCTGTACCCGATCTTCAGCGCCCGGTGGGTTTCGTCCACAAAGTGGTCCAGGGCCTCGCACTGCTGCTCGCGGCTCAGTCCGGCCTCGGCCGTAACGCCGTCAACCAGCTCGTCAGCCACGCGCACCAGGGCGTAGATGTTGCGGACGTGCTGGCGGTGCCGCGGACCCAGGAGGCGCGTGGCCAGGCCGAAGGACGTGGAATACGCCGCGATGACCTGGTTGGCTGCGCGTTCGGCCGTGCGGGTGAACTGGCTGAAGGAGGTGTCCACGTCGAGGCTCATGATTGGCGTCCTTCGAGTTGTCCGGCGAGCTCCAGCAGCACATCACGGGTTCCGCCGGGGATGCCTGCGCTGGAGATGGCCTTGCGGAATTCCCGCGTTTGCTGGTCGATGTGGCCTTGGACGAAGGTTTCCGCGCCGCACCCGGACAGCAGCTCCCGGACTCTTTCGGCGTCGCTGCCGCCCAGGTCCGCGCGGCCAAACCACGGTTCGATCCCGGCCCAAGCGCTCGTCTTCCGCGCGTAGGCGATGATCGCCGTTTGTTTGCCCTCGCGGAGGTCGGAAAAGGGATCCTTGCCGTGCTGGCGCGGATCCCCGAAGGTGGACAGGAGGTCGTCCTGCAGTTGGAACGCCAAGCCCAGGTGGCGGCCCGCCGCCGCCAGCGTGGACTCGATGGAAGGTTCGACGCCGGCCAGCGTCGCCGCCGCGCGCAGGGGCAGCTCGAACGTGTACGTCGCGGTTTTGTAGCCGCACATGGTCAGGATGGTTTCGAGCTCGGGAGCGATGATGCCGTCTCCGAGTCCCACATCGAGCTGTTCCCCTGCCACTGTCTCATTGATGGTGTGTTCCAGCAGGTCCAGGAGCCTGATCCGGGTTTCCTGCGGCAGTTCTGCGCGGGCGAACGCCTGATGGGTTGCGGCAAGCAGCATATCGCCCATCAGGATGCCGCCCGTCTGGGCCCAGTGCAGCGCGCTGTCCGGACGGCCGGCGTCGGGCCTTTCCCCGGAAGGCGGCAGTTGGCCGGCCTCCGCGAGGAGGGACCCGATCAGGTTGGGGCGCCCGCGGCGCACCAAGTCGCCGTCGATCACATCGTCGTGGAGCAGGAAGGCGTAATGCAGGAGTTCGATGGCGGCGGCGATGGAGATGGCAGTTCTGCGGTCCCGGGCGTTTGCTGCTGTCAGCGAGTCGTAGGTCTCCACGAGCAGGAGGGGGCGGACGAACTTTCCGCCGAGCACGTTTTCCCCGGCGATCTTCCAGAGCCGGTGGAATTCGGGGCCGTACCGGACAGCGGTCTTGGTCCGTTCGCCAATGAGCGCGGACAGCTCGCCCTCGATGGCTGAGCAGAGATGTGGCCTGGCCCGGACCATGTTCGGCATGGTTGTCATGCCGAGACTCCAAGCGTGAGGCCCTTGGCCTCAAGGAGTTGGGGAAACTGCAGGGCGAGCCATGGGCTGAACGCGCTGGCTGTGTGCTCGAGTGCCCCCGACAGGAGATCCGGCGAGACCCATACCCAATCCGCTACCTCCGTGGGGTTGGGCCGGAGTTCCCCATGGATCTGTGCGACGTAGACAGGGCAGAGTTCGTTTTCCACCACGCCGGTAGGGTCCACCGCCCTGTAGCGGAAGTCCGGAAGGGCCAGCTCCAATCGGGTGATGTCCGTCCCCAGCTCGAAGCGTGCCCGCCGCATCACGGCTTCCTCCGGATCTTCTCCCGGGCCGGGGTGTCCGCAGAAGCTGTTGGTCCACACGCCGGGCCAGGTCCTCTTTTCCGGGGAGCGGCGGGTCAGGAGCAGCTCACCGGCGCGGTTCATGAGGTAGCAGGAGAAGGCGAGGTGCAAGGGTGTGTCCTCTGTGTGCACCCGGGATTTGAGGGCTTCCCCGATGGGGGTGCCGGCATCGTCCAGAAGGACAACCATCTCTGCGGTGTTCATGGTGACCCTTCCTCCAACGCGAGTATTGCTAGACAAGCTAGAAAAAAGACTACCATGTAGGCAGTTAGGTGTAACATACTTTCATGCTCAAAAAGGGAGAAGTTGACGCTGCGTCCTCCTCCCGTCTCTACGACATGGAAGCCAACGATCCGTTGCAGCAACTCGTGGACAGAAGTGGGCTCAGCGACGCAGACCTGCGGCAGATCAGCCAACTGATGGCTGCCCTGGGACGGCTACGCGACGCTGAAGAGCGTTTGTCCGAGGCCTCGCTTAAATACATGAAACTCAACCCCTCGGACATGCGGGCGCTCCACTACCTGATTGTCTCCGCGAACAGGGGCGTCATCGCCACGCCGGGCGCCATCGCCGCCCAATTGCAGATCTCGACGGCGTCCACCACCAAGTTGCTGGACCGTCTGGAACGCGCCGGCCACGTCACCCGGAAGCCACATCCCTCCGACCGGCGGGCGCTGGCCATTGCCATCACGCCGGAAACCCATGAAGCTGCCATGCAAACCGTGGGCAGGCAGCACGCCCGCCGGTTCCTGGCCGCGGCCCGACTGACGCCGGCCGAAAGGGACGTGGTGATGCGTTTCCTGGACGACATGGCCGAGGAGATCTCGGTGGATAAGGACGCGTGGACGTAGGGAGACTGCTCGACGGAGGGGTGCCTGGTGGCTGTCCGCTACCCGGCGAGCCGACCGCCGTCGTGTCCGCTACGCAGTGCTGTGCCGCTACCACCGACTTTGACGACCGGAAGGTGGTCGGGAGACCACTGGCCCGGCGCGTCGGCACTTTCCCCATCCAAAGGGGGTCGTGGCGGTACGCCGGACTCGCGAAACACAGGTGCCGTCGGCTCCCGGAGTGCAGCTGATAGAGCATTCCGGTAAGGGGGGTGTTTGGTGAGAGAGGGACGGCGGAAGGGGGGTGTTTGGTGAGAGGGGGACGGCGGAAGGGGGGGTGTTTGGTGAGAGAGGGACGGCGGCGCCGACTGGGCCTTGCAGGCGCCGTGTGCAGAATCACACAGTGAGGTGGCTGATCACCTATTGAACGTGGCTGGGCGCGCTTGGTAACTTAGCTCTGGCAAGTCATGCCACTCCCCATTTTTCCCGCACAGCACCTAAGCACGACGGGCACATTTTTTGAAAGGCCACCATGGAATTGCTGTGGGAAATTGCCGGTTGGACAGGCGCCGTACTCATCCTGAGTGCCTACTTGAGCGTCTCCATGGGCTGGTTGAAAGCGGGCCGTCGTTTCCAGACGGCCAACCTGATCGGGGCGGTCGCCTTCATGATTAACGGCGCTGTCCACGGGGCGTGGCCGTCAGTGGTCACCAACGTGGCCTGGTTCCTGATTTCCGCGATAGCACTGGTCCGGATGCGCGCCACGACTGAGGCTCCCGTTGCCGTGATTGAGGAAGTTCCGCAGGTCCAGTTCCCCGGCGTACCTGACACCACCGGCCAGATCGCCGTAGTGGAAGCCATCACCTCGGCCGTGCACGGCGACGTTGAACACCGCGTGGCTGAGTGCCAGGCGAGCCTGGCCGGAGGACACGCAGACTACGTGTCCGCCGAGGACTGTGCCGGGAAGCAGCCCGTAGGCCTGGCCGCGGGTGTCGCCTGAACTAGCCCTGACCTGACAGCGTCAGCGCGATCAGCACGCAGTTGAGGCCGACGATCAGGGTAGCGCTGGTCCATCCCGCGATCTTCAGCGGCAGGGAGTCGGTGTGGATGCCCATGACGTCCTTCTTGCCCGTGAGTCGGATCAGGGGGATCAGGGCGAAGGGGATGCCGAAGCTCAGCAGGACTTGGCTGAGCACAAGTGCCAGGGTGGGCTCAATTCCTGCGCCCAGGATGATCAGCGCGGGGATGAGCGTAATCACGCGGCGGGCCAGCAGCGGTACGCGGACCTTCAACAGGCCACCCATGATGGTGGCGCCCGCGTAGCAACCCACGGAGGTCGAGGCCAGCCCGGAGGCCAGCAGGCCGATGGCAAAGACGACGCCGATCGCCGGACCCAGCGCTGATGTGACGGCTGCATGTGCTCCGTCGATGGTGTCTGTTCCCTCGATGCCGCGCAGGCTCGTGGCCGCAAGCAGCAGCATGGAAATGTTGACGACGCCGGCCAGCAGCAACGCGCCCACGACGTCGAACCGGGTGGCCTTGATGAGGCGGGTCCGGATGATCGGATCCGGGGAGAACCCGTGGCGGTCCCGGGCCAGGGCGGAGTGCAGGTAGATGGCGTGGGGCATAACGGTGGCGCCGAGCATGCTGGCGGCGAGGAGCACGGTGTCCGTGCCTTCGAAGCGCGGGAGCAGCCCGCCGAGTGCTTCACCCGGATCCGGTGGGCTGACCACCAAGCCGGACATGAAGCCCACCGCGATGACTCCCAGCAGTACCAGGATGGCGTACTCGAAGGAGCGTTGCCCCCTCCGCGATTGCAGGGCGAGGAGCAGCATGGACGCGATGCCGATGATGACGCCGCCGGTCAGCAGGGGGAGGCCGAACAGCAGGTTGAGTGCCACGGCACCGCCGATCACTTCGGCCATATCAGTGGCACCGGCAACGATTTCCGCCTGCAGCCAGTAGGCACGCCTCCGCTTGTTGCCAAGGCGCTTGCCGAGGATTTCGGGGAGGCTCATACCTGTGGCCAGGCCCAGCTTGGCGGATTGGTATTGCACCAATACGGCCATGGCGTTGGCCACCACCAGGACCCAGACCAGCAAGTAGCCATAATTGGCACCCGCAGTGAGGTTCGCGGCCACGTTTCCCGGATCGACGTAAGCAATGGCTGCCACAAAGGCAGGGCCAAGCAGGAGCAGTCGCGACCAGACGCGGCCGGGGGCTGCTCGTTTTTCCAGGGTGGGTGCTGCCATGGTCAATCCTCATCATCGGGGCGTAGGGATACTAGGAGGATAGCGGAAAGTTAGGCACACCGAAAAGTAGTAGTTAGGTATACCGTCTTATGAGCGGGTTCCTAGTAAAGAAAGACCGGGAGCCACTCCCGGTTGTGGGCGTGCACCAGCGCCAGGAACAGCACGAAGTCGAAGATCAGGTGGACGGAAACCACGTAGGTGAAGGACTTGGTCAGCTTGAAGGTGTAGCCCTGCAGCAGCGCGAAGGGGAACGTCAGCAGGGGACCCCATGACTGGTAGCCGATCTCCCACAGAAACGAGCTGAACACCACGGCCTGCAGCAGGTTGGCCAACCAATCCGGGAAATGGTGCCTCAGCAGGGTGAACGTGGTGCAGATGAAAAACAGCTCGTCCCAGATGCCCACGGTATTAACGCCGAGGAAGAGCCGCCAAAAGATGGTGGGATCTGAGGCGTCGGGCCAGTTCCGGTACACCCCTGTGGTAATCAGGTAGGCGGGCAGGATGAAGTAGCCCAGTGCTACCACTCCCGCCAGGTAGAACTTCGCCGCAAGGGGCCATTTCCGGCCAGTGTTGACCGGGAACCTGATGATGTCTTCCCGATAGGCGAAGCGCGAAACCAGCCAAGGAACCAGTACTGCCAGGGCCAACGCGCCGCCCATGAGGGCCATGTGCTCCAGGCTCAGGTCCGCATTGAGCGGCACCAGGCTGATGATCACCATCCCCGCGGCGATCAGGGCGAGGTGCCGCAGCAAACTCCGGTCGACGAACGCGGCCGTGACCAGGCTGAGGGCAACCAGCGAGTACCCCAACAGATCGTTGCCAAGGGCGAACAACGGGATTCCGGACACCGAGAGAAGCCCCGCGGGCAGGAGTTTCCAGCTCAACGCGGTCCGGGCTGCATCCATCGAAAGTGAGGTCACGCCTCCAGCATCTCAGGACTCGTTGACAGCCGCTCTGGCTGCGACCGTTAAATCTCCGGTCAAATCGACCCACCTTCGCGCCGAGGTGGGCTATCTTGACAGGTATGCGGCCCGAACCGTAATTCCTTGGGGGATCCGGATTCACCGGTTGCGTGGTTAATGTTCTGCAGCACGTTTGCACTTGTTCCGTATCGATGAAAGGAAATGCCTTGGCTGTTTCTGTTGAATTGGGCAAAGCACTCGATAAAGCCTACGAAAATGCCAGCCTGGACGAGGTTCTGGCCGCTCCGCCCTCGGCGTTGGCCGGCCTGACTGACAAGCACAATGAATTGCTTGCCGGTCTGGGCATCAAGACGGTGCGCGATCTGGGAAGCAACAAGTATTTTGCCACTGCCGGCGTCTTGGTTGCGCTGGCCGGAAAAGCCGATTGATCCACTAAAGCGGGCGGACGGCGTTGGGTGATTCCCGGCGTCGTCCGCTTTTTTATGCGTATAAGCCGGCCAGCAAACCAACCACTGCCTCCCGCTCCTGAGGCCGATCCTTCGCCAGCCACGCCACGTACACCGGAACCGTCGGTGCATCGCGGACGGGACGGTACGTGACGCCCCGTCGGCGGTATTGGTGCGCGGTTGACGCGGCGGTGATGCCCCGCGCGGCGCCGCTGCCAATCTCGGTCAGCCAATCGTCAATGTCGTTGATGGGGATAACGTCCCGGGGCTGCCCGTGCTCCGGCCACAGGTCCAGCGTGGTGCTGCCGGTCCGAAGGTCCATCGCCACCGGCATCGCGGCAATCTGCGCCAAAGTCACCGAACGCCGCGAGGCCAGGGGATCGTCCGCGGACATGGCGCAGTACCGCTTCTCCTCACCGATCAGGACGTGCTCGACGGCGGTGCCTTGGGGGAGGCGGCGAAGGATCGCGAAGTCTGCGGTTCCGTCCAGCAGGCCGCCGCTGGGTGTGTTGGAACGGACAAGGTGCAGTTCCGTGTGCGGGAAATGGCTCTTCCATTGCCGTTGGAACTCCGTGGTGTGCTCGCCGAGCGCGGACCAGGCGTAGCCGATGCGTGCCTGTCCGATTCCGGCGCGGGCGTCGCGTTCAAGGTCAGCCATCAGGGCGACGATCCGCCGTGCCTTGGTGACGGCACGCTGGCCTGCGGGTGTGAGGGCCGCGCTCCGCGTGGTCCGTTGCACGAGCTTCACACCCAAAGCGCCCTCCAGCGCTGCGATGTTCCGCGAGACCGCAGCCTGGGATATCCGCAGTTCGATGGCGGCGTCCGTGAACGTGCCCTCGTCCACCACTGCGAGCAGGCAGCGCAGTTGCCGCAGTTCCACGTCCATGCGGCCCATTCTATTCATGCGTTCAGCGTATAAATAGCGTCATTCATGCATTTAGTGGATGGGAGCTGCAAGCGCAGAATCTCCTCATGAACCAGATCCATGCCGCAGCAGGAAAAGCCGGTGGTGCCGCTACCCTCGTTGCCAGCGCACTCTCCAACCAGCTCGGAGCTGCGAGTGGATCGCTGGCCTTCCCTGCCCTGGGGCCAGTGGGCGTGGTGGCCGTGCGGCAACTCGTTGCGGCCGCCGTCCTCCTTCCCCTGGTGCGGCCGCGGCTGCGCGACCTGCGGTGGCATCAGTGGTGGCCTGTTCTCTTGCTGGCTGTGTCCTTTGGAACCATGAATCTCGGCCTGTATGCCGCGATCCAGCGGATCGGCTTGGGCCTCGCCGTGACCTTGGAGTTCCTGGGGCCGTTGGCCGTGGCTTTGATCAGCTCCAGCCGGGCGGGCTCCCATCGGAAGGGCAACGTCCTGTGTGCCGTGGCTGCGGTTGGTGGGGTCGTGGCCATTACCCGGCCTGAAGCCTCCACCGATGTCGCGGGAATCGCCTTGGGTCTCATGGCGGCGTGTAGTTGGGCCGCGTACATTCTCTTGAACCGCGTGGTCGGCCAAAGAATCCAGGGAGTCCAAGGGACTGCGGCGGCCACCGGGGTGTCCGCCACGCTCTTCCTGCCGGTCGCCGTCGTCGTTTTCGTGAGCCGGCCCGTGGACGGGTTCGCGGTCATGTGTGCCGTGGGCGCTGGGATCCTGGCCTCGGTGCTGCCATACGTGGCGGACCTGCTTGCCCTGCGGCGGGTCCCTGCCAGTCTGTTCGGCATCCTGATGAGCATCAACCCGGTCTTCGCCGCCATCATCGGCGCGCTCGTGCTGCACCAGGACCTGGCCGCCGTGCAGTGGACCGGGATAGGCCTGATCGTTGCTGCCAACGCGGGAGTTTTGCTGCTGGGCCGGCGCTGAGTCAGCCCCGGACTGGCGCGTCCCCCGACGATCCCCGGACCGGCGCGTCCCCCGACGATCCCCGGACCGGCGCGTCCCCCGACGAGCCCCGGACCTGCAACTGTGACGGCACCTGGTGCAACCGTCCCGGGAGTTCCGGGGCGGTGAGCCGTTCCAGAATGAACTTCCCGGCCTCCACGCCCACGGCAAGGTTTCCGTTGTCCACGGAGGTCAGTGAGAGGTGGCGGATCTTGGCCAGGTAGGTGTTGTCGTAACCCACCAGTGACAGGTCCTGGGGCACGGACAAGCCAAGATCGTCGGCGGCGGACAAGGCGCCGATGCAGGCGATGTCGTTGTACGCAAAGATCGCGGTGGGCCTCTCCGCGGAAGAGAGCAGCCGGCCGGCCGCCGCATAAGCGCTTTCCTCGCTCACGCCACCGGAAACCACCATGGGCTCCATTCCGGAATCGTTCATGGTCCGCTCGAAGGACAGCCGCCGCAGCTTGCCCACTTCGCCCGGGCCCTGCAGGTGGGCGATTCGCCGGTGGCCCAGGGAGAGGAGGTGTTCGGTGGCCTGCCGCGCGCCGGCGTCGTCGTTGTTGACCACAATGTCCACGCCGGGAAGGTGCGGTTCGCGGGTACCGGCCAGAACCACCGGGATGCTCTGTGCGGCTCTTTCGATGGCGGCCGACTCCACCGTGGTTCCCACCACCACCAGCCCGTCGATCCGCTGCTCCAGGAGGGTCTCCACGGAGCTGCGGCCCACGCGGTTGTCCGTGTAGGAATCGGCGAGGACCGGCGAAACACCCGCCGAGTGCAGGGACGCGGTGAGTCCCTCAAGGAGCTCGACGAACCATGGGTTCCGGATGTCGTTGAGCATCACGCCGATGGTTCCGCTGCGCGGTCCGGACAAGCGCTGCGCCAGCCTGTTGGGCCGGTAGCCCAGTTGCTCCATGGCGTCCAGGACGGCACGACGGCGGGGCTCGCTGACGTTTGCGGAGCCCTGGAGGACCAGGGAGACCAGGGATTTGGAGACTCCGGCAGCACTCGCGACGTCGCGGATGGTGGGCTTGGTGGCCATGCGGTGTCTCCTCTCGTCAGTGTCCCGTTCAAGCTTAGGGGGCTTGACGGCTGTGACCTTCCACAGCCATTATGGACCGGTCCAAGTAAATTCCAAAGAGTCAATGAGGATCTTTCATGAGTGCACCGAATTCGCGGCAACTGGTCGCTGGGATGGTTGGCGGAGGGCCGGGCGCCGATATTGGCAAGACCCACCGCTACGCCATGCGGCTGGACGGTCACTACGATCTCCAAGCCGGAATCTTCGGTCGGGATCCGCACACTTCCGGCGACATCGCGGCCCACCTCGGCGTGCCCGCAGACCGCAATTACGGCAGTGTCGAACAAATGGCCGTCGCCGAGGCGGAACGCGAAGACGGGGTGGACGTCGTTGTGGTGGCGACTCCAAATGACAGCCACTTCGGGATCGCCCGGTCCTTCCTTGAGAAGGGCATTTCCGTGGTGTGCGAGAAGCCGCTGACCCAGGACTCCGCCACTGCGGCAGAACTGGTCCGCATCGCCGAGGAGAACAACGCAATCCTCGCCGTCCCGCACTGTTACTCCGCCTACGCGATGGTTCGCCAGGCTGCCCGCATGGTCCGCAACGGCGAGCTGGGCGCCATCCGGTTTGTCGACGTCGAACATGCCTCCGGCTGGGCCTCGAAGCCTTTGGAGGACGAAGGCCACAAGCAGGCGACGTGGCGCACCAACCCGGACATCGCCGGTTTCCCGAGCGTCGTGGGGGACCTCGGCACCCACGCTTTCCACCTGCTCCGCTACATCACCGGGCTTGAGGCGCAGCGCTTGTCCGGCCAGCTCCAGACGTTCGTCCCGGGGAGGCGGGTCTTCGACAACGCCACCGTGGAACTGGAGCTGACCGGCAACGTCCCGGCGCGGGTATGGGCAAGCATGGCCGCCACCGGCCACAACCATGGACTCCGCATCCGTATCTTCGGCGACAAGGGCAGCCTCGAATGGCAGCACGAGGACCCGCACCACCTCACAGTCCAGGACCTCGCCGGCACCACCACCATCCTCACGCACGGGCTCAGCACCCTGCACGACGACGCGTCCCGGCTTACACGCGTCGGTTTGGGGCATCCGGAGGGCTTCCTTGAGGCCTTCGCCAACTTCTATTCCGACCTCGCCGAGGTCCTCCGCGCCCGCCGCGATTCTTCACCGCTCCCGGAGCGGGAGCTGTCCTTCCCCACGGGGATCGACGGCCTGATCGGTGTCCAGTTCGTCGAGGCAGTCGCGGCCTCGCACCATGACGATTCCGCGTGGAAAGTCCCCGCATCCGCCTACCAGAAAGCAGCAGTCTGACATGCCCCGTTTCGCCCTCCTGGGAGCCGGCTTCATCGGTTCCGTCCACGCAGCCAACCTCGCCGCGCATCCCGGCATCGACTTCCGCCTGGTCTACGACGTGGACCAGCAGCGCGCGCAGTCCCTCGCCGCCGCCCACGGTGCCACCGCCGCAACCGCCATCGAGGACGTTTTCAACCCCGGGGAAATCGACGCAGTCTTCATCGCGTCCTCTACCGATACGCACGCCGAACACCTTCGCCGGGCTGCCGCCGTCGGAATTGCCGCCCTGTGCGAGAAGCCGATCGACCTGGACCTGGACCGCGCCCGCGAGACCGCTGCGTTCGCGCAGGAAGCCGGCGTCCCGGTGATGGTGGACTTCAACCGACGTTTCGACCGCGACTACGCCGAACTCAAGCGCGTGGTGGACTCGGGTGAGATCGGCACGGTGGAGCTCATCCAGCTCACCTCCCGCGGGCCGTCCATGCCGCCGTTGTCCTATGTGGCGGTTTCCGGTGGCCAGATGCGGGACCAGACCGTCCACTTCTTCGACCTTGCACGTTGGTTGTCCGGGCTGGATCCCGTGGAAGTTTTCGCTACGGGTTCGGCTTTGGCGGAGCCCGGCATTGTGGAGTACGACGACGTAGACACCTCCGCGGTCACGTTGCGGCTCCCCGGTGGGGCGTTGGTCCAGATCGATTCCGTACGCCGCACCGGGTACGGCTACGACGAACGCATCGAGATCATGGGCTCCAAAGGAATGGTGGAAGCCCGCCGCCACCGGAATGGGGCCGTGTCACGCTACTCCGGCACATCCGTGGTTGACGACGGGCTGCACCCCGGTTGGTTCGAACGCGTGCAGCCAACGTACGCTGCTGCGCTGTCCGCCTTCGTTGCTTCCCTCGACGGCGGCGCGGCTCCAACCCCTTCCTTGGAAGACGGTCTGAAAGCCCAAGCCATCGCCGAGGCCGCCGTCCTGTCCCTGCGTTCGGGACGCATGGAACCGATCAAGTACTGAACCCAAGTAGGAGACAGCACATGTCGCACTGGGTGCTCGTAGCGACGTTTGCTGTCCCCTACTTGGGGGAGAAGGCTGCGCGGAAGGCGGCCAGGGCTGCGTCCCCGGCTTCGATGCCTTGGCCGCCGATCGCGCCCGCTTCCATTCCGATCACGCCCGTGTACCCGGCCTCGCGGAGTGCCGTGGCAATGGCCGGGTAGTTGATCTCGCCGGTCCCGGGTTCGAAGCGACCGGGCACGTCGGCCACCTGGATTTCGCCCGTGAACGGCTGGGATGCCCGGACCAATTCGATCAGGTTCCCCTCGCCGATTTGGGCGTGGTAGAGATCCAGCATCATTTTGACGTTGGGGTGGTTCACGGCCTGGACAAGCGCCAAAGTGTCCTTGGCCCTGGCCAGCGGGATGCCGGGATGGTCGAGGATGGTGTTGAGGTTCTCCAGGGCGAACGTGATCCCATGTTGTGCGCCCAGCTCACCGAGTTTCTCCAAGGTTCGGAGTCCGGTCAGCCACATTTCGCCCGTGGAGCGGTGGGTCGGCCGGACTGCGCGGCCGCCCTCGCCCAGCTCGGCGGGGTGCACTACCATCCGCTCGACGCCCAACTCCAGCGCCGTGGGAATCAGCTTCTCCGCAGAGGCCAAGACCTCGTGGGCGTTGGTGGGGTCGATGACGCTCCCGCCAAAGTAGCCGCTCATCGAGGAGAACCGGGCGCCCGTGCTGGCGAGGGCCGTGATGTCCTGGCCCCGGGTGTCCCACAGTTCCGCCTCGAAGCCCAGGTCATGGATCCGGCGAACGCGATCGATGAGCGGCAGTTCTCCGTAGACCATCTCGGCGCAGACGGCCAGGCGGAAGCTCATGCGCGCGCTCCCTGCAACTGCACGGCACCCTCGGCGGCCTGCAGCTCAGCAATGTCCGAAACCTCCACGGGCAATCCCGTTTCAGCCGACCGGAACGCAGCCAGGGCCACGGCCAAGGCGTTGCGCGCATCCACCCCACCCGGCGCCACGACGGCGGGCGAGGCTGCCGCCGTCGTACGTTCTCCGGCGTAACCGCGGCGTGCCGCGACGTCATGGGCAAAGTGCGCAAGCTCGTCGGTGTAGGCGTCGTGGAACAGCTGGATGTTGAGGCGCGAGGTGTCCGAGGCGATGCCGGCGGCGGTGTAGCTGGTTGCGTTGGTGGCTTGCGGCGTGCCGGCAGTGACCATGCCCGCGGAGCCGAACACTTCGCCGCGGACGTCGTAGCCGTAAAGCGCGTTGAAGTTCGCTTCCGCCACCGCGATGGCGCCGTTGCTGTACGTGACGGTGACGACGGCGGTGTCCAGCAGGCCGCCCGCCTTCGCCTCGGGTGCCACCAGGGCATCGGCGACGGCGTGGACCCTTACCGGTACGGCGCCCGGGTTCAACCAGTTCAGTGTGTCGAAGTCGTGGATGAGGGTTTCCAGGAAGATGGTCCCGGGCGCGATCCGTTCGGGGTTGCTGAGTCCTGCTTCCGTGCCGGGATCGCGGGTGAGGGAGCGGAGCAGTTGCGGCGTGCCGACGGCACCGTCGTCGATCAGCTTGCGGGCCGCTGCGAAGTCCGTTGAATAGCGGCGGTTAAAGCCAAAGCGGAGTACGACGCCGGCACTCGCCGCTGCGTCGATGGCCCCGTCGAGTTCCTCGATGGTCCGTCCGCCAGGCTTTTCGCAGAAAACATCCTTGCCGGCGCGGGCTGCTGCAGTGATCAGTTCGGAATGGAAGCGCAAGGGCGAGGCGATCAGGACGGCATCCACATCCGGATCGGCCAGGACATCGGCCGCATCGGTGCTGATCTTGGTGACGCCTAGCTTCGTGGCGAGTTCCTGGACAGCCGGAAGGACGGGGTCGGCGATGGCCTCCAGCCGGGCATTCGGGATGCGGCGTGCAATGGATTCTGCATGGAATTTTCCAATCCACCCGGCGCCGATCAGGGCGATGCGAACGGGCCGGTCTTCTGTGACCGGGTGCTGGAGATACGTCATTGATGGCTCCTTGTTCATGGCGGCTAGATCGTTCTAGTTCCGACTATGGTGGCACGCTTTCAGTGGCGCGTCTAGATCGTTCTAGCTTTGTGTGTGCTGATGAAGCCGGCATGTGGGGCGGATGCGGGGAAGCGGTTAGAGGTAGTCTCCGGCGCGCTCGCGGGCAATCTCGAGGAGGGTGGACTGAAAGGCGACCTCCGCGGGCGCATAAACCTTGTCCTGGCGTTGGGCCAGCAGGATGCGGCGGAGGGGTGCGGCATCGCCGATGCTGATGACCTTCACATCCGGGTGCTGCAGGGCAACCGCCGTCTTGGGCGCAAGCGCCACGCCCATGCCCACGCTGACCATGGCCTGGGCCTCTTGGTAGTCATTGGCCAGAAAGCCGATGGAAGGCTCAAAGCCCGCATTGTGTGCCGCGCGCTGGAGCACCTCAACAACCGGATGAGCTTCAGCCCTGACGATCCAGGATTCCTTCTTCAACTCCACCATCCGGATCTCTTCGCGGTCAGCCAGCGGGTGGTTCCGGGAGACGAGGAGCACGGTGCTCTCCTGGAAGACTTCGGTCAAGCGGATGCTGTCGTCATGGAACCTGTTCCACGGGTAGTCCCACAGCAGGCAAAGACCGGTGATGCCGGATTGGAGATCGCTGACCAATTGGTCGAACCGTGCGCTGCGGACGGAGAGGCTAATCGCCGGGTAGCGCTTCTTGAAAGCCCGGATCACTACAGGAAGAAAGGATCCTGCGAGGGTGGGGAAGGTGCCAACAGCCAAAGAGCCCCGGTTGAGGCCGGCAATCTGATCGAGGTCGGACTGCGCGGCCTTCATTTGGCCAACGATCTTCCGCGCATGGGCTGCAAGCACCTGGCCGGCTTCGGTGGGCACCACGCCACGCGAGCGGCGGTTCAGCAGGGGCTGCCCCACCTCTTGTTCGAGCTTGCGCAATTGCTGGGACACTGCGGACGGGGTGTACATCATCAGGTCAGCCGCCGACGTGATGGATCCCTGCTCCACCACCTCAACCAGGAGTGCCAACCGCCGGATATCGAAAAGACCTTGGTACTCGTCGTTAAGCAACGCTTTACCCTTCCGTATGAATGGTTAATTCTATGCATTCTTGGGCTTGAAGTAGACACCGTCGGCCCTCCATGGCCCGCGTAGTCGGGAATTCGCGGGTCCAGGCGGGCAACTACGGCAATGAGTTAAGTAATGCTACAGCCCCCTACACTTATCCAACATTGTCTTCATTTGTGAGCTGGCTCATTCTCGAAGTATCCCCTTCAACTCCGGGGCGTCGAAGAGCAAGGAAATGACCATGAAGATCGAAGCGGAATGGATGCGCGGTGGCACCAGCAAATGCTGGGTGTTCGAATCAGCGGATCTGGCGGAGACCCAAACCAGTGTGGATGTCCTGCTCCCGCGGCTCTTTGGCAGTCCGGACCACCGGCAGATCGACGGAGTGGGCGGGGCAACGTCTACAACCAGCAAGGCGATGATCCTCCATCGGCCACTGGACGGCGACGTGGACGTGGAGTTCACCTTCGCCCAGGTGGGCATCGAAGAAGCAGCCGTGGATTGGGGCAGCAACTGCGGCAACTGCTCGGCAGTGGTTGGCCTCTACGCCATCGAAAAGGGATGGGTCAGCCCCGGCAACGGCGTCACCAGGATCGTGACGCGCAATACCAACACCGGCCAGATCATCATCCAGCAGGTCGCCACACCAGCCGGAGCGTTGCCCACCATGCCCGAGGCCCGGATGCCAGGCGTGCCGTTCCCGGGATACCACGTGGGATTGGGCTTCCGGGACCCGGCGGGCAAAACGACCGGCAGGCTCCTGCCCACCGGCGCCGCCCGGGATGTGGTGCTTGCCGACGGAACCCGCTGGGACGTTTCCATGGTGGACGCGGGTGCGCCCGTGGTGATTCTCCGGGCACAGGATCTTGGCCTCGACGCCGAACACTACGACACGTGGTTCGGTGGCGTGGAACTCCAACTGCACACCCTTGAGCGTATCCGCCGCCAGGCAGCCGTCCTTATGGGCCTGGCAGCCACGCCGGGGGAAGCCGCCCGCGCTGTCCCCAAAGTGGCGATAGTTGCTCCTCCATCCATCAACGACCCCGACGCCGATGCCAGCGTCATGATGCTCTCCATGGGCAAGCCCCACCCAGCCCTGGCCATTACGGGAAGCATCGCGCTGACACTCGCCGCCCGAACCCCCGGCACCGTCATGAACGAATTCATGGGCGCTGCCGTGCACCCCAGGCTCCGGTTGCGCACACCGGCCGGAGTCATCGAAACCTGGAGCGAGGAACGGGACGGATCCCAGCTCGTCGGCGTGGACCGCACAGCCCGCACCATCGCTTCCACCACTATCCACCTCCCTGAGGCAATCGACAGCATGGTCGATGCCTCACTCGCCGGCGCTACTCGATGAAGAGAGAGCATCATGACAACCAAGACTCCAGAAAAGACTGCCCCCAGCACAGTCAGTGAACACCAGTCCGCACCACCCAAGCGCCGCCGTCGTATCCTTCTGGTGACGGCAGTTGCCATCACCGTCCTGGGCCTCGCGGCCCTCCTGTTTGGCGGTGTCATGGGCAATCCCTCGGCTGCCTCGGGATCGGAGCCGACCATGACCGCCACCCAGATCATTCCGTTGGTCATCCTGGTGGTGATGTTCGTGGTGGCAACCAAATGGCCGCTGAACATCGGCGTGATGGGCTTGGTCGCCTCGTTCGGGGTTGGCTACTTCGTCCTGGGAATGACTGACAAGCAGATCCTCGAGGACTTCCCGGCCACCATCGTCCTGACGATCATCGGCGTCACTTATTTCTTCAGCATGGCCCAACGGAACGGGTCCATCGACATCATTGTGCAGAGCTGCGTCCGGATGGTCAGGGGCAAGACGATGCTCCTTCCGTGGGTCTTCTTCCTCATGGCTGCGGGGCTGACCGCCTTGGGTACCTTCAGCCCCGCCGCTGTTGCCCTGCTGGCTCCGGCCGCCTTGGGGCTGGCGTACGAGTCGCGCATCCACCCTGTCCTCATGGGTGCCTTCGTGATTAACGGAGCCCACGCCGGCGGATTCTCGCCCCTCTCGGTTGCCGGTGTCCTCGTCCACGACATCGCGCACAAGAACGGGTTTCCCATTGACCAAGGCGCCCTGTTCCTGGCCAGCTTCGCCCTCAACTTCATTTTGTCCGCACTGACCATCGTGGTGTTCGCCTTCCTCGGTAAACTGCGCGACAAGCACGCCAATGAGTACGACGCCCTCGAAACGCCCCGCGTGGGACGGCCCAACGGGCAGCAGCTGTTTACCCTGGCACTGATCCTCGCCATTCTGGTCTGCACCCTCGGCTTCCACATGCCCATTGGCTTCGTGGCCCTCTCAGCCGGCCTGCTCCTGGCGTTCGTCAACATCAAGGAGCACAAGACGTTCATTGGCGGCGTCTCCTGGTCCACCGTGCTCCTTGTGGCAGGCATGATCACGTACGTCTCCCTGCTCCAGCACGTGGGCGTCATCGACACCCTCGCGGAGATGGCCTTGGCGCTCGGTGCACCCCTGCTGATCGCGCTGGTCCTCTGCTACGTGATCGGTGTTGGCTCGGCCTTCGCATCCTCTACGGCGCTGCTCACGGCCTTCATCCCCCTTGCCGGTCCACTGCTGGCCACCAGTTCGCTGAGTGCCTCGGGAACGGTGGCCGCGTTGGCCATCGCCGCCACTGTGGTGGATGTGTCGCCGTTCTCCACCGACGGCGCCCTGGTGGTAGCCAATGCCCGCGACTCAGACCGGCAGCGTGTCTACAAACAGCTCATGATGTACGCAGGAGGAGTGGTCCTGGTGGCACCGGCCCTGGCTTGGGCGCTGCTGGTACCCACGGGCATCATGTAGCAGGCAGAGACCGCCGGACCCGAGTCCGGCACGCGCAAAGGGAAACTGCACTCCATCGCAACAGGAGACCCGAAAGACGGGCGCAGGAACAACCCGAACGCTGGCAATGGCGGGGCAGCTCAACAGAGCCGCCCCGCCATTGGCGTGTTGGCATGGAGGCAAACCCGCGCACCTAGGCCCGCGGCCGCCGTCGGAATTCCCTGGGTGTCTGGCCCGTATCGCGGAGGAAGTGCCGGTTGAAGTTGGAGAGGTTGGTGAAGCCAACCTCGTAGCAGATGTCCGATACTGCTTTGTCGGTCCGCTCCAGGAGCCGGCGGGCGTGGGCGAGCCGTAGCTTCCTGACCAGGTCGCTGAAGTTCTGCCCGGTGGCGCGCTTGAAGTATTTGGAGAAGGCGGGCTCACCCATTCCCACCAAGGCAGCGGCTTCGCCCATGGAGAGGGGACCGGCATGATGTGCGAAAACGTACTCGAGGACGATTTCCACCACGGCGGCGGCCTTCCCGTCGAGTTGGGGTTCGAACCACTCCGACGCGAGATAGCGCCGTTCACCCGCAGGAGCCGCACCGAGGATCCCGAACAGGCCCACCAAGTGCTGCAGGCGCTGCAATCCCGTGGTTGCTCCCATTGCCTCGATGGCCCGGGCCGCGTCAACTGCCGTAGTTCCGAGGAACTCGATGCCCCGGGCCGACTCTTCCAGCAGCGGCTTGATCTGCGCCAATTCAGGCACCACGAGCGACGCCTGGTCAACCCACGCGCCCTCGAACTGGATCACGGCGTCGCGGTTCACCAGGACCTCGCCGGCTTCCAGGTCGCTCACCCAGTCGTGGGGGAGGCCGGGGCCAACCAGCACCACATTGCCGGGCTCGAACGTGCCCACGTAGTCGCCCACGATGAACTTGCCGGGGCCCTTCCTGGTCAGGTGGATCTCGTACTCGGGGTGGTAGTTCCAGCGCGCCAACGGGCTCGGGTAATCGTGCTGGTGCCAGCGCACGGAGTGGTGGGGATCTGCGGGCACCACTTCGCGCACCGCTTGCCGTCCCACCAACCGGCTCGCGAGCAGTGCAGGCATCCGAGCGGACACGGCAATCCTTCCGGCTCGTGACAAATAAGTATCAGTATGGCGTACTTCCGGCGCTAGTTGTCCCCGCCCCGGCTGCCTAGCCTTGAGGAAAATCAACGCGCCAAAGGAACTCCGAAATGACAAGTGCACTGACGCCCTTGCTGGACCACCCCCAAATGCCTGCCACCATGCGTGCCGCGGTCCTGCAACGCCAAGGAGTGATGAGCCAGGCGACACTCCCCGTACCGCAGCTGCATCCGGACCAGGTCCTGGTCCAAGTGGCCGCTGTGGGCGTCTGCGGCAGCGACGTCCACTATTACCAGCACGGCCGGATCGGTGATTTCGTGGTGGAGCATCCGCTGGTCCTCGGCCACGAATTGTCGGGGCGGATTGCCGCCGTCGGGACCGCTGTGGATCCCGCCCGCATCGGTGAGAGGGTCGCCGTCGAGCCCCAACGGCCATGCCGGAGCTGCACGCAGTGCAAGGCCGGCCGGTACAACCTGTGCCCCGACATGGAGTTTTACGCCACCCCGCCGGTGGACGGTGCGTTCGCCGAGTACGTCGCCATCCAGGGCGACTTCGCGTACGCCATCCCGGACTCGGTGAGCGATGAGGCCGCGGCCCTGATCGAGCCGCTGTCCGTGGGGTTGTGGGCCTGCCAGCGCGCGGAGGTGAAGCCGGGCAGCAGAGTCCTCATTGCCGGTGCCGGACCGATCGGCATTATCGCGGCCCAGGCGGCACGGGCATTTGGGGCCACCGAAATCCACATCACGGATATCGCGGAGGACCGTCTGGCCTTCGCCTTGGAGCATGGTGCCACCCACGCGCTCAACGCGCTGACGGACAGCGTTGAAGGGCTCGACGTCGATGCCTTCATTGACGCTTCCGGCGCACCGGCCGCGGTCCGTTCCGGGATCAAGGCGGTGGGACCTGCGGGCCGTGTCATCCTGGTGGGCCTTGGCGCCGATGACGTGGAGCTTCCCGTGTCCCATATCCAGAACCGGGAGATCTGGCTGTCCGGCGTGTTCCGCTACACCAACACGTGGCCCCTGGCGATCCAGCTCCTCGCTGACGGCAAGGTGGACCTGGACATCCTTGTTACCGGGAAATTCGGACTCGATGAAGCCGAGGCAGCACTGCGCGCAGACAAGGAAGCGGGCCAACTCAAGGCAGTGGTTTACCCGGGCCGCTGACCCGAATCCGCCCCCGAAAACTTTTTTCGAAACCACCCGTCACGTTTAGGGAGGGGTTTGCACATATCCAGTGCCTATGTCGTTGCATCGCAATCTGTGTTGTCGCCCTTTTCGACGCAGTTCCGCGGGCAACGTTGCGTTAGCAGTGATGGATGTGGCGGGTTCTGGGGCCCGCCCGGGGCGCCGTCACTGCAGATAACCGGGCTAAGTGCGGTCGGTCGTCTGAGTCGCGACCGGCCGCACGTCTTAAAGTCCGCGTTAAGTTCCGCGCGGGGCAGTCTTGGATCGTTCTATAGACTGGCTCCGGCGGAGGAGGGACATGGCAGGCAAACGCCCCACACTGATGGACGTCGCTGAAGCGGCAGGGGTTTCCCGCGCGCTCGTGTCCATCGTGATGCGCGACGCTCCCGGTGCGTCCGAGGCCACCCGGCTCAAAGTCCAGGAAGCCGCCCGGCGGCTCGGATACCGCCCGGACAGCCGTGCCAGGCTCCTTCGCAGCAGCCGGACCAGGCTCCTGGGCATCAGCTTCTCCACGGCGCACGCCTTCCATGCCGAAATCGTGGACGCGGCCTATGCCGGCGCCACCGAACGCGGTTACGACATCGCCCTCAGCGCAGTAGCCAACGGCCGCCCGGAACAGCGGGCCGTCGAATCACTCCTGGACCTCGGTTGCGAGGCCCTGATCCTGATCTCGCCCATGCTCGGAGAGCCCGAACTGGCGGGCTATGCCGCGCGGGTGCCCGTGGTCAGCCTCCTCCGGGACGATGTTGGCGAGGCCTTGGACTCCGTCAGCAGCGACGATTTCGAGGGAATCCGCATCGCGATCGAACACCTCACCTCGCTGGGACACGAACGGATTGTGCACGTCGACGGCGGCGGCACCGTCTCCGGTCCACAGCGCCGCGAGGCTTTCAGCGCAGAAATGCTCAAGCGGGGCCTGGAGCCCCGGATCGTGGCCGGCGGACCAACGGAAGAGGACGGCCTGCGCGCCGGGCAGGAACTCCACGCGGACCCGCCCACGGCCATCATCGCCTTCAACGACCGTTGCGCCCTCGGCGTCCTGGAAAGCCTCAGGGCCGTCGGGCTCCGCGTCCCGGAGGACGTCTCGGTCCTCGGCTACGACGACAGCCAGTTTGCGCGGCTCAGCTACGTCCGCCTGTCCTCGATCAGCCAGGACGCACCGCTGTTGGCGCGTGCCGCCGTCGAACGCGCCATTGACCGCTTGGAAAGCCCGACGCCGGCCGCGCACCAGGTGCGGACCCCGCACCTGGTGGTTCGCAGCACCACCGGCCCAGCTCGAGCGTAGGCGCGCCCGCGGAGTCCGGGCGCGCCCGTTCCCGCCGATCGCGCCCGTTCTTGTGGGTGCGTGGAACTGCTATGGGTGCGCTGGGTGTTCCGTGTGGGTGCGCAGGGCGGGTGCGGGTGCATGGGCGTGTGCCGTGCGGGGCGCACCCGTTCCCGCCGATCGCGCCCATTCTTACGGGTGCGTGGAGCGGCTATGGGTGCGATGGGTGTTCCGTGTGGGTGCGCAGGGCGGGTGCGGGTGCGCAGGGCGGGCGTGGGTGCATGGGCGTGCGCCGTGCGGGGGCGTTCCTTGAGGGGGCGCACCTGTTCCCGCCGATCGCGCCCGGGGTCCCGCCCGTCAATCCGGCGCGCACCCGTTCCCGCCGATCGCGCCCGTTCTTGTGGATGCGTGGAGCGGGTGCGGGTGCGATGGGTGTGCCGTGTGGGTGCGTAGAGCGGGTGCGGGTGCAGGGGGCGGGAACGGCCGCGGAGAGCGGGGGTGCGCGGCGAGCAAGTGCAGGAAGCGCCCCTACACAGCGTCCGGCTGGCTGTCGGGCGATTCGGCCGAATCCATGTCCGACGAGGTTAGCGGATGGGCGATTTCGTCGGTGCCCATGTGCGCCGCGAAGAGCGCGATGAACGCCATGATTGGGCAAACCAAACCGCCCACGAAGAAGATCAGCCAGATCGGCACCACCTCGGCAACCGGACCGGCCAAGGCCATGGACACGGGCATCAAAGCCAGCGAGACGAAGAAGTCCAGGCTGGAAATCCGGCCCAGCAGATGCGGAGGCACACGCCGTTGCAGCAGGGTTCCCCAAATGACTACACCGATTCCCTCGGTTACGCCGAACACCACCATGGCCGCGCCCAACCACCAGAATTCAGTGATGAAGCCGATCGCAGCAACGGGAAGGCTTCCCAGCCCCCACGTCACCACCATCACCGTGAGGTAACGCCGTGGCAGGGGGAATGACGCCGTGGTCAGCGAAGCGACAGCGCTGCCGACACCCATGATGGCCAGCAGGAACCCAAACATCCTCGAGTCGCCACCCAATTGGTCCCGGACCACGAACGGCAACAACACTTCGATGGGACCGATCAGGAACAGCACGGACAGGCACGCCCAGATCAGGGTCCACAACAGCCACGGGGTTCGCAGGGTGTAGGTGAACCCTTCCTTGAGATCGAAAAAGAAGGAGGACTTGGTGGGCCCCTCAGCCGGCGCCATCCCCTCAGCCGGCGCCATCCCCTCAGCCGGGGCCACTCCGCGGGCGTCCAAGGTTTGCCTGCTCAGGAAATTAAGGATGCCGAAGGCCAGGAAGTGGCACACGGCAACCCCGGCCACGGCAAACGCGGGCGACAAAGACGCCACAATGATGCCGGCCAGTGCAGGACCGGCGGCCTGCTGAAGGATGGGCCTGACGGTCCCTTCCATCCCGTTCGCCGCCAACAGGTCCTCGGCGGGCAGAATCCGGGGGAGGATGGCCGAGTAGGCAGGAAAGAAGAACGCCTGGCCAACACCCAGCACGAAGGCTCCCAAAGCCAGATGCCACAGCTGCAGGACGTTGAGCATGGCCAACAGGGATACCGTGGCGATGACGGCGAGGTTGGCACCCTCAACCGCGATGATCAGCAGGCGCTGCGGAAAACGGTCGGCCGCGATCCCGCCCACCAGGACGAACGCCACCAGGCCGATGCTCGCTGCCGTCGCCACCAGGGACAGTTCCAGCGGACCCCCACCAAGGTGGATCACCTCGTAGACCATGGCGACGGCCCACATGCCGGAGCCGAAAATCGAGATGGACAACGCGGAAATCAGCACACGGAATTCCCGGTGTGCGAAAGGACGCAGCGCCCTCAGAGCCACCATCACTCCAGCCTAGACCTGGCAAAGCCGGCGGGGGAGGGGCGCCCGCACGGGTGCGGGAGGAGCGTCAGTTATGAAGCGCCCGACGGCGGAGCGTCGCCGTCGTCAATATCCGGACCTTCGGCGGGATCCTGGCTGTGGAGGCCGACGTCGTGCGCCACCCAACCGTCCGTCTCGCCTTCGGCCGGGGCGTCGGTGTGGTGCCTGATGACGTGTTCTGGCTTGTCGGTTGCGCTCATTACGGATACTCCCTGTCCGTGGGTGGACTTGCTTCCGTGAATGCCCCCAGTCTACGCCGGAGGCTGCACCTTGTGGGGTCCGCTCTGCGCGGAATCCGGGCCTGAAGGCGCGCACAACGGGCCCCTCACCGGTAATGCGTGGCATAGGCTGTGATCATGCCGAAGCGACCCAACCCGGCGGTACGAATCGCCCAGGAAACAGCCCACAACGCAGTGTTCGACGCCCAAGGCAACACCAAGCCAGGCGTCCACAACGTGCTGCTGAAAGCCGTCGAAGTACAGCGCCCGCTGGTCCTCGCGAACCTCAGGAGGATGCAGCGCAGGCACCCCAACGCGACGCCGGACCAGTTGGCCGCCAAGCTGGAACGCGACTACCTGACCGCAGTGGCAGGTGGGGGAGCCGGGGTAGGTGCCATCGCCGTCGTGCCTGGCCTGGGAACCGCAGCGTCGCTGGGTCTCTCCGCCCTGGCCACCGTGGGATTTCTGGAGACCACCGCACTGTACGCGTCGTCGCTGGCCGAACTGCACGGCATCCGGCTGACCGATCCCGAACGCGCGCGCACCATGGTCATGGCCATCATGCTCGGCGAGGAAGGGACCTCGCTGCTGGGCGCGCTGAGCGGTCAATCGCTGGGCCGCAGCAAAGGCGTGACCCACGCGTGGGGACGGACGCTGACCAAGAAGATTCCGGGCAGCGGATTTGGTGTCATCCGGGACGCGATCCAACGGGCATTCCTGAAGAACCTTGTGAAGAAACAGGGCTCGGCGTTCCTTGGCCGTGCGCTGCCTTTCGGGGTTGGCGCCGTGGTGGGCGGTGCCGGCAACCTCATGATGGGCCGGGCAGTCATCGCTACCGCCAAGGAAGCTTTCGGCGCCCTGCCTGCAACCGTTCCCGGCGAGTTGCTGCCGGCCAACGCGAAAAACCAAAGCCTGGAAGGCGGTACCAGTGGACCTCAACGCTGACCTCGGAGAGTCATTCGGCTCCTGGACAATGGGCGACGACGCGTCGATGTTCCGCATCGTCAGCAGCGCCAACGTTGCCTGCGGATTCCACGCCGGAGACCCGCTGACCATGCTGGACAGTTGCCGGGCCGCGTTCGACCTCGACGTCCGGGTGGGCGCGCATGTCGGTTACCGGGACCTCGCGGGCTTCGGCAGGCGCTCGCTGGATATGAGCTTCGATGAACTCTTTGGCGATGTCCTCTACCAACTCGGTGCGTTGGATGGAGTGGCCCACGCCGTCGGCGCCTCCGTGGATTACGTGAAGCCGCACGGTGCCCTTTACAACCGGATCGTCCACGACCCCGCGCAGGCGGAAGCCGTGGTTGCCGCTGTCCACGCCTATGATCCCGGGCTCCCGGTGCTCGGCTTGCCGGACTCCGCTTGGCTGAACCTCGCCGAGGAATCCGGACACCCCGTGTTCCGCGAGGCTTTCGTGGACCGGGCGTACCTCGCTGATGGGACGCTCGTGCCGCGCTCGCAGGCAGGCGCCGTGTTGCACGATCCCGCCGACTTAGTGGCCCAAGCCGTGCGGATCGCCACCCGCGGCGAAGTGGTGGCCCAGGACGGAACAGTGGTCTCCGTGAAAGCCGATTCCCTCTGCATCCACGGCGATACATCCGGCGCCGTCGAGATGGCGGCAGCCGTCCGCAACGGCCTCGAAAAGGCGGGTGTGGAGATCCAGCCGTTCGCCTAGTCTGGTGTTCGGACTGCAGCCAAAGGAGGCCCGATGAGTGCCATAGTGATGGATCCCGGCGCGTTGACCCTGGTTGTGCCGCCGGACAAGGCCCTGGACCGCGCATCCCCCGCTTTGGCCAACGCCTTGCTGGGAAACCACGATTCGGCACCTTGCCTTGAAGCGTTGGTGGGCGGCCTCCGGCTGAGGTTCGTGACGGGAACCGCCATTGCCGTGACGGGCGCGGAAGGCCTGGTCAGGCTCAACGGTTCCGAGCTCACCATGAACAAAGCCGTGCGGGTGGCTCCAGGGGCCGTGCTGGAATTCGGACGCGCACTGTTCGGGATCCGTTACTACCTTGCCGTGCAGGGCGGGATCGAGCCCCAGCCCGATGCCCTCCATACCGGCCGCACCCTTGCGTTCGGCCGGCCCCACGGACACGGCTTCCCCTCCGTGAACCAGCCCGCCAGGCGTGCCCTGGATGCGGAACGGCCCGTGGTGGCCAGGGTATCGCCCGGACCGGACGCGCAAACGTACGACGCCGGCACTTGGCTTCGCTTGACCACAGAACCCTGGACTCTCTCGCCGGAGTCGGACCGCGTGGGCGCCCGGTTGGCCGGACGGCCGCTGTCCCTTGACGGGTCTCCGGCACCCGGCACCCAACCGCTGGTGGCCGGCTCGGTCCTGCTGCCGCCGTCGGGCCTTCCTGTCATCGCCCTCGCAGACCATCCGGCCACGAGCGAATCACCGGTGATCGCCGTGGTGCGGGACGAGGACCTGGATTCCCTGGGGCAAGCCCGGCCCGGGCAGATGGTGCATCTGCTGGGGTGAGAATGGCGGCGCGGGATTTTCTCAAGAATGGGCTTAGGTGAGAAAATCGATGGCCGATTTTCTCATGAACCGTTATTTATGAGAAAATTGAGCTCTCTTATTCTCGCAAGGAGCGCCATGACTGACTGGCCACCCATCGCCTATGAACAGCGGCCCTGGTCAGCCGGGCCCGCCGTTGGCGTCTCCCGGAGGCAACGCCTCCTGGCCCGCGGACCGTACCAAGCTGCCGTTCCCGCGATGATCGCGGACATCGATCCGGACGTTGATTCAAGGACCCAGTCGCTGGTGGAGGCGGCAACCGTTGAGATGGTGCGCTTTGACGCTGAGCTGGGGCAGGACTCGGCTCCTTTCGCAGCGCTGCTGCTGCGCAGTGAGTCCGCTTCAAGTTCGGAGATCGAGAACCTCACAGCCGGCGCGCGAAGGATCCTGTTGGCCCAGTTGGGTGATCGGTCCAGCGTCAACGCTTCCTTGATTGCTTCCAACGTCAGTGCCATGCAAGCGGCCATCGCATTGTCCGAGGACCTGAGTGTGCACAATATCGGCTCTATGCACCACACGCTGCTGCATTCCTCGGACCACACCATCGCCGGTGAATACCGCCAGAGGCAGGTGTGGATCCGCGGCAACTCGCCGCATTCGGCCGAGTTCGTACCCCCGCACCACGAGCGCGTCATGGAGGCTATGGATGACCTGGTTGCTTTCATGCGCCGTGATGATATTCCAGCACTCACACAGGCGGCGCTGGCCCATGCGCAGTTTGAGACCATCCACCCTTTCGCCGACGGTAACGGCAGGACCGGGCGGGCGACCGTCAGCGCCCTGCTCCGGGCCAAGGGCGTCACCGAGCGGGTGACCATTCCGGTGTCCTCGGGACTCCTGACCAATACGAAGCTGTACTTTGACGCGCTGGACGCCTATCGCGAAGGTGATGTCCTGCCGATCGTGGAACGGTTCGCCGAGTCCGCCATCCTGGCCGTGGAGCACGGGCGGCTCTTGGCTGAAGACATTCAGTCCGCTATGCAGGATTACCGGGATCGGCTGGGAATGGCGCAGGATTCCGTGCTGAAAATCGTCGAACTCCTGCCCAGGGAGCCGGCAGTTACAGCGGAGATGGCCGCGGACCTGACGGGCGTTTCGTCGGCCACGGCTTATCGGGCTGTCCAGCGCCTGGAAGCGCTGGGCATCCTGAATCCCGCTGGAAAAGTCGGCGGCGTTCGGGTGTGGATCGCCGGAGACATCATCGCCGCACTGGATGACTTCGCTGCGCGTGCGGGCCGCCGAACCCGCCACTAGTCGCGGTCCCTACCCGAAAATCAAATGCGCCACCGTGAAGATCAGCAATCCGGCCAGGGCACCCACCACGGTGCCGTTGATCCGGATGTACTGGAGGTCCTTGCCCACTTGCAGCTCGATCTTCTGTGACGTTTCCTCGGCGTCCCAGCGGGCAACCGTGTCCGAGATGACGCCCGCAATGTCCGAGCGGTAGGTGTTCACGAGGTACCCTGCGGCGTCTCCGATCCAGGCGTTGACCTTCCCCGCCAGTTCGGCGTCGTTGACCAGCCGGGTGCCGAAATCGCGCACGGCGCTCTTGAACCGTTGGCTCAGTTCACTGTTGGGATCGTCGACGGCGGTCAGCAGGGCATTCTTGACGGTTCCCCACGTGCGGGACGCCAGTTCGCGGACCTCGGGATCGCCCAGGATCTGGGCCTTGATGGCCTCGGCCCGCTCGATCATGGCGGGATCGTGCTGCAGGTCCTGGGCGAGGTCGGTCAGGTACGTGTCAATGGATTGGCGGACCTGGTGGTTGGGGTCGTTTTGGACTGCGCGGACGAACTTCAGGAGCTCCACGTACACCTTGTCACCCACAAGCCCGTCCACGAATGTGGGCACCCACACCGGCGAGCGGTCCGAGACGAGCCGGTTCAGGGTGTTGTGGTTGGCATCCACCCAGTCGGCGGCGCGGTCCACCAGCAGGTCCACGAGCTTGTGGTGGTGCCCGTCGGCGAAGATCCGCTCAGCCATGCGTCCTACGGGCGGGCCCCAGGGAGGGGTGAGCAGATGCTTGCGGACCAGCCCCTCGATCACTGCCTGGACGTCGTCGTCATTAAGGACTGTGAACGCGCCGCGGATGAGGGCGCCGCCTTCCTTGGCCACGCGCTCCGGGCCTCCCGGGCTGGACAACCAGGTGCCGGCCTTCCGCGCGATGTCGATGCTGGCGAGCTTGTCCTGCACCACTTCCTGCGAGAGGAAGTTGCTCTCCACGAAATCGCTGAGGGAGTCACCGATCTGGTCCTTGCGGCGCGGAATGATGGCGGTGTGGGGGATCTTGAGCCCCATGGGGTATTTGAACAGCGCCGTGACCGCGAACCAGTCGGCCAACGCACCCACCATGCCGCCCTCGGCCGCGGCCCGGACGTACTCGAGCCACGGGTACTGCTTCTGCAGCGCAAACGCGAACAGGAAGATCACGGCCATGACCAGCAGCAGGGACAGCGCCAGACGTTTCATGCGGCGCAGCGCGGCCGCCTTCTCCAAGTCACCATCGGAAAGACCGACGACGGCGGAACGCGCTTTGCGGGTACCCGCAGCTGTTGTTGGGGCTGGTTGGGGCGGGTTGGTGACGTCTTCGGCTGGGATTTGTTCAGAGTTCACCTGCATTAGCCCAGACTAGCGCTGTGCGTGCAGGCGCGTGGGCTACCGTGGCTGCATGACCAGTGAATCCTTCGACTCCCCGCGCCCCAGGGTCTACGCGCACCGCGGTGCCAGTGCTGCGTTCGCCGAGCACACCCGTGCCGCATATTTGAAGGCCATCGCCGACGGCGCCGACGGAGTGGAGTGCGATGTCCACCTCACCCGTGACCAGCACGTGGTGTTGCTGCACGACGCCACTCTGGACCGCACCTCGAACGGCACAGGCACCGTGGCGGACAAGACCCTGGAAGAACTGCGTGCACTGGACTTCTCATCATGGAAGGGTGCCAGGATTCCCGAGGCCTACGGTGGGATCTCGGACCAGTTCCTGACGTTGCCGGAGCTCCTGGATATCCTCCGCGGAGCCGACCGTGAGATCGGCCTGGCCATCGAACTCAAGCACCCCAGTCCCTACCAGCTGAAGCTTGAGGAGCGGGTGTTGGATCTGTTGGCGGCTGAGGGCTGGACCCCCACGGATTCACGCGTGGACAACATCCAGGTCTCCTTCATGAGTTTCGACACGGATTCCGTGCAGCGCCTGCTGGAAGACGTACCTCCAGAGCATGTCTGCCAGTTGGTGGACAACTTCACGGTCAGGGAATTGCGCGACGAGCTGGGGCTGGGACCCATCACGGCCGGCGCCGTGGCCAACGTCATGAAGGCAGCCCAGCAGGAAGCCGAACGAGTTCTGGACGAGGGCGAGGCAGGCATCGCTGGTCCGGGCATCGACTATGTGCGGGAACATGCCCGCAACGTACAGCGGTGGTTGGATGCCGGGCGCATTTTCCGGGTGTGGACGGTGGACTCCGAAAAGGACGTTGCCCTGTGCCAGGGCCTTGGCATCCACGAGATCACCACCAACCGGCCCGCACAGGTCCTGGCACAGTTGAGCGTGCCCAGCAGATAGACGAAACTTTGGCGGGCGTTGCGGCCGTTGTGATTGAGTGGTCTCATGTCACTTCGCTGGTCACCCAAGGCAACACATACCCTCTCAGTCATAGGTTTGAGCGCGCTCCTGATGGCCAGCGCCATGAAGCACTTCCGGACACCCTCCTTCTACAACCCCGTGGTGCCGGAATACTTGTGCCGGAATGACGAGCCGGGTGGTGCCCCGAACGGTCCTTTGGCAGTTATGTCCCGCGAGGAATGGATCGCCTCCTCCGGGTTGCTGGAGGTGACTGCCGCCGTCGGCCTGTTGATCCCCGCTACCCGCAAGGTTGCTGCTGACGGCACCACCGCGATGTTCGCAGCATTCCTGGCCGGGCATATTGACGCGCTGCGACGAGCCTATGGTCCGTACGGTTCACAGAAGGAGCGACGGATCCACACCCTGCGCCTGCCGTTGCAGATTCCACTGATCCTGTGGTCGTGGAGCCTGCGGAAGTGAGGCTCAGGGATTCACCGGCCTTCAAGATCGCTCTTTCGCTGAGCATTGCGACGGGCCTGTACGGAGTTTCCTTCGGTGCCTTGTCCGTGGCTTCCGGTTTCGATTTCTGGCAGACCATGGTGCTGAGCCTGCTGTTGTTCAGCGGTGGCTCGCAGTTCGCCTTCATCGGCGTAGTGGCAGGCGGCGGCTCAGGCGTGGCAGCGATGACGGCCAGCGCCCTGCTCGGTCTCAGGAATGGCATCTACGGCATGCAGATCAACGCGATGCTGCGTCCTGGCGGGTGGAAGCGTTACGTCTCGGCGCACATCACCATCGACGAGTCCACGGCTACGGCGTCCGGCCAATCCGACGTGGACGAGCAGCGCAGGGGGTTTTGGACCGCTGGCATTGGAATATTCGTTCTGTGGAATATCTTCACGGCGATCGGAGCACTCGCGGGTGATGCCATGGGCGACCCCAAGCAGTGGGGCCTCGATGGAGCCGCGGTTGCCGCTTTCCTCGCCCTTCTGTGGCCGCGCTTGAAGGGCCGGGAACCATGGGCGATTGCCGCTGCCTGCGCACTGGCCACCATCCTGGCTGTCCCGTTTGTTCCCTCCGGCGTCCCTATTCTGGTGGCGGCGCTGGTGGCCGGGGTGATCGGCTGGTTCAGCCATGCCCGCATGGATGAGGGCCTGGAACCGGACATTGATCCGTATCCGGAAAGCAAGGGCCTGGGCAGCCGGGCACGGCAGGAAGGCGGCACGGAATGAATCTTTGGCTGTGGATCGCCATCGCCTGTGCGCTGGCCTACCTGACCAAGCTGGTGGGCTACTTTGTACCGGCAAAGCTGTTGAAGAGCCCGCGGATCATGCACATCGCTGGAACCATGACCATTGGCCTGCTGGCGTCGCTGACGGTGGTCAATGCCGTCGCTTCCGGCCAGGGGTTGGTGCTGGACGCCCGCATGGGCGCCCTGGTGGCTGCCGCCGTCGCGCTTTTGCTCCGGGCGCCGTTCCTTGTGGTGGTGATCTCCGGGGCAGCCGCGGCGGCCCTGCTGCGGCTGATCGGCTGGGGCTAGGCGCTCCGGGTCCTAAACGGCTTCGAAGGATACGCCCGGAATGTCCGACTGTTCCGGCAGCGGACGCGAGGGGCGCTCGGTGCGGATAGCGTCTTCAACCAAGGCCAGCGGACGCTTCCACGCTTCAGAGCCAGGTTCCATGGTGTCCACGGAGCCGATGAGCATGGCCACGAGACGCACCATGTCTTCGATGGTGATGTCACGGCGCAGGGAACCCTGTCCCTGTCCGCGTTCCAGCAGCGTGGCCATGGTGTCGATGAGGCCCCGGGTGATGCCCACCAGGAGTCCGCGGCGTCCGGCGACGGCGCTGAGCAGGTTGGCTTCATCGCTCGCCACGCGCATCACGGCGTCGATGAGTTTCATGAGCCCTTCGGCGGCGTCCATGCCGTCCAGGGCCTCCTGGGCTACCGGATCCGCGTGCTGGCGAAGCTCGCGGGACAGGGCGGAAAGCACCAGTTGTTCTTTGTCGGAGAAGTTGCGGAAAAGAGTTGCGGGACCTACCCCGGCCGTCGCGGCAATGGTCTGCAAGGGCACTTCGGGGCCGTGTTCACGGAAACACTGACGTGCCGCGGTGATGATTTTGTCCACATTGCGTGCAGCGTCGGCCCTGAGGGGCTTGCGTTCGGAGGGCAGTTCCATGCTGCCCAGACTAGCAATGGAGCGCTGATCCCCAGTGGTTACGCGGGAGTAGCCTGTTATATGACAAACCGGTACGTGAAACACTGGTTTTCATGTTGCTTGCATTCTCAGTAGCCCCTTCGGGCCAGCCCGCTTCCGCTCCCAACGATTCGCCCAACGCAGACGCCTCCGTGCACGACGCCGTCGCTGCCGCGGTGAAGATCGTCAGGGAGTCCGGACTTCCCAACCAGACAGACTCAATGTTCACCACCATCGAGGGTGAATGGGACGAAGTTTTCGACGTCGTCAAACGCGCCACCGAGGCGGTGGGGCGCTATGGCAGCCGTGTCTCCCTGGTCATCAAGGCAGACATCCGTCCCGGCTACTCGGGTGAATTGACCGGCAAGGTGGAACGGCTCGAGGGCGCGCTCAAGAACCAGGAGTAGTTCCTTCCGCACGGCAGCGCCGGGTGCAAGACTGGGGCGCATGATTGAACACGTGACCGAGCCCGGTTGGGTTGAGGTGGAGCGTTACTTGACTGACGTCGTCGTGCGTCCGGACCCTGCCCACGAACGGGCTTTGACGTCCGCCGTCGAGGCAGGCATGCCGGCCATCGAAGTCGCTCCCAATGCGGGGAAGCTGCTGAAGATGCTGGTCCAGGTTTCCGGCGCGCGCCGGGTCCTTGAGATCGGTACGCTGGCAGGCTTCAGCAGCATGTGGATGGCGCAGGGATTGCCCGACGACGGCCGCCTTGTCACGTGCGAATACCTCCAGAAGCACGCCGACGTGGCCCGCGCCAACCTCGACGCCGCCGGGGTGGGCCACAAGGTGGACATCCGCGTGGGGGCTGCCCTTGACACGCTGCCCACCTTGGTGGCCGAAGAAGCGTTCGACTTCGTCTTTATCGATGCGGACAAGGAAAACGATTCGAACTACCTCGATTGGGCCATCCGGCTGGGACATCCCGGCACGGTGATCGTGATCGACAACGTCATTTGGGACGGCTCCATCCTGGAACCGGAACGCGACGAAGTGAATGCGCCCGGCATCATCCGTGCGTTGGACATGCTGGGCCAGGATCCCCGGCTGGACTCCACCGCCATCCAGACCGTGGGCAGCAAGGGCTGGGACGGCTTCGCGATCGCGCGGGTGCGCTGATGGATTTCAGCCTTCGCGCTGCAGTGGTGGATGACGCCGAGGCAATGGCGATCATGCACGTCCAGGCCTGGCGGGAGAGCTACGGCCATTTGCTGCCGCCGGAGTTCTTCGCCAAGCAGGAAGCTGCCTTGCCGGACAGGACTATGCGGTACCGGGAATATATTGCCGCCGGCCACCGGAGGATGCTGGCCCACGGACCTGACGGGGAACTCATGGGCATCGCTGCGTCGGGACCAGGCAGGGATGAGGACAGCCCGTGCGAGGTGGAACTGTTCATGCTGTACACCCTGCAGTACGTCCACGGCCGTGGCGTGGGCCAGGCGCTGGTGGATGCCCTGCTCGGCGACGGGCCGGCGTACCTGTGGGTCCTCGACGACAATCCGAGGGCCCAGGCCTTCTACCGGCGCAACGGCTTCGTCCCGGACGGAAGGCGGCAACTGTGCGATCCGTCCTGGTACTCCTTGCCTGAGCACAGGATGGTCCGGGCTTAGTCCTCGTCATCCAAGGCGTCGTCCATGATGGACGGCAGTTTGGGAACGCGGGCCAGCAAGAGGCAGACGACGGTGAACCACGCTGTCGACACCGTCAGCACCTCCGCCCACATCATGGCTCCCAGTTCCATAGGGTGATTTTATGGCGCATTCGCATAAATAATAAGTACCCTTAGTATGATTGCCTGTGTGCGCTCCACTAGGCTGGAACCATGAGTGACGCAGGGCGTATCCAGTGACCAAATCCAGGAAAGGCAAGTCAGGACGGCCCGGCAGTTTCGGCGCGCAAAGGTCGACGGCGGCAGTCATCGAAGTGCCCGAGGGCACCCGCCCCGATGGTCCAGTCGCCGGCGTGTATTACATCGACACCGGTGACTGCGAACTCCTGCCAGATCCGGATAACGGCAACGGCTGGCTCCTGAAGATCAATGGCGTGCTGAGCTCGCACATCGACCTCGCCGACCCCTTGTTCCTCGACTTCGAGTACATGCGCTGGATCGCGGCCCTCGTCGAGTCCCGGTGGCCCCGCGAAACCAAGCCCAAGCTCCGGGCCCTTCACTTGGGCGGGGGAGCGTGCTCCATGGCCAGATACTTCAACGCCGCTTACCCCGACGCTCGCCAAGTGGTAGTGGAACTCGACGGAAAGCTCGCCGAGTACGTCCGCGGCTGGTTCGACCTTCCCAAGGCCCCGCTGCTGCGGATCCGGGTGGGGGAGGCCCGCCAGGTGACAGAGCAGCTCACACCGGACACCCGCGACCTCATCATCCGTGACGTCTTCGCCGGAGCGTTCACTCCGCGCGCCCTGACAACCCGCGAGTTCAATGCCCACGCCGACGCCGTCCTGGCGCCGGACGGGCTGTACGTGGTGAACTCCGGCGACGCCCCGGACCTGAAAAATGCCCGGGCCGACGCCGCCACCATCGCTGACACGTTCGAACACACGCTGATCATTGCCGATCCGCCCATGCTCAAGGGCAGGCGCTACGGCAACATGATCATGGCGGGCAGCCACGTTCCTTTCGGTGACGATCCCAGCCTGGCCCGCAGGCTCCTTGGCGGCGCGGTTCCCGCGCATATTTGGAACGATGCCCAGGTCCGCGCGTTCGCGGCGGGAACCCCCGTGCGGCACGATCCCGCCCCGATGCCGGATCCTGCCCCGATGCCGGATCCCGCCGCGACGCCGGATCCCGCCGCGACGCCGGATCCCGCCCCGGCGCCCGAAACGTAAACGCAGCGCTGGGCTTCCCAGCGCTGCGCTGACCTGTACTGCCCCCGAGCCCTAGGCCCGGCTCAAGGACGTGTTCCAGGCTTCCCAAAGCCGGGCGTACCTGCCGCCGTTGGCCAGCAACTCCTGGTGCGAGCCCGATTCGACGATCCGTCCCTGGTCCATGACCACCACTGTGTCGGCAGTTGCCGCCTGGGACAGCCTGTGCGCGATCACCACTGACGTGCGCCCGGCCAAGGCGGCGTCGGCGGCTTGGTCCAGCATGGTTGCCGAGCCGGTGCCTGCTTCCGCCGTGGCCTCATCCAGGACGGCGATGGGCGGATCCTTGAGCATCAGCCGTGCCAAGGCCAGTTGTTGGGCCTGTTCCGGCGTGAGTTGGTGGCCGCCGGCACCTACGAAAGTCTCCAGCCCGGCGTCGAGCATTTCATGCCAGGCGGCACCGACGTCCCGCAGGACGCGCCGCAACTCGTCTGTCGAGGCGCCGGGCTTGGCGAGCCGAAGGTCCTCCGCGAGCGTTCCGGAGAACACATGGACTTCCTGGCTGACCATGGCGATCCGCTGGTGCAGTTCAGCCCCAGAAACAGCGGCCGCATCGAGCCCACCCACCAGCACCCGTCCGCCGTCGGGCTTTTCGAGTCCCATGATGACCTTGGCCAACGTGGTCTTCCCCGCGCCGGACGTGCCAACAATAGCCACGCGTTCCCCGGCCGCCACCCGCAGCGAGACGCCGCTGAGCGCCGGGCGCTGTCCGGGATAGCTGAACGTCAGCTTGTCCAGGACCACGGCGTCCGACGCCGGTCCGCCCGCCGGACGTTCGACGGCGGTCCGCTCGGCTTCTCCGGAGGCGGTGCCCCGTGTCAGCCCGAACATCCGCCCGAGTCCCGCAGCGGCCTTTTGCAGTTCATCGAACTGTCCCAGCACCATTCCGATCGGATCGAACAACCGGTAGAAGTAGAGCGCAGCCGCCGTGGCAGCTCCGATGGTCACCATACCCTCGGCATGCAGCCAGAAGCCGACCACCAGCACGGCGGACAGGCCAAGGAGCTCGGCAAGGTTGAGGCGGTTGTAGAACCGGGTCAGGTAGCCGATGCCGCGCAGGGAGTGGCCGATTGTTTCGTGCGAAGATGCTGCCACCAGACTGGCGTGCCGATCACCCAAGCCCAGTGCCAGGACGGACTGCGAGCCGTGGACCGTCTCGATGATCTGTTCGGTCCGGTTGGCTTCGGTAATCCGGACGGTCCGGTAAATGGGGGCAGTCCGCTTCAGGAACCAACGGAGCGTGAAGATCTGCAGCGGGGCGGCGACCAGGACGGCCACGGCGAAGCGCCAATCGATTACACCCAAGCCAAGCAGCGTGACCACGATGGTGAATGCGGCGCTGGTGAAAGCCGGAAGCACGCCGGAGATTGCTTCACTGACGGCCTCGACGTCACCGGAAACGCGGGCCACGACGTCCCCGATGCCTGCCTTCTCCAGCTGCGCGAGCGGCTTCCGGACGGCAGCGGCGAACACCTCCTCCCGTAGTCCGGCCAAGGCTTCCTCACAGATCCTGGCCAGCAGGTTCTGCCCCAGGATTCCGAGCAGCGCCCCCGCGCCACCGGCCACCAGGAGTCCAATGGCCAGCCACAACAGGGAAAGCACCTCGCCGCCGCTGGCCGCGATGTTGACCATGATGCCCAGGATCGCCGGTGCGGCCAGCCCGCAGCAGGACGCGGCCAACAGGACCAGCACGGTCGTCACCAGCCGGCCGGGACGCTGGGCCAGCAATTTCCACATGGCTCTGCGGGTTTCACGCGGTGTCGCGATGGGCAGGATGTCTGCATTCATGGATCCATCGGTGCTCATGAACCCACCACCGCGCGGTAGCTTGCCGACGTCGCCAGGAGTTCACGGTGGGACCCCGTCTCGGGTGGCCCGTCCGCGGTGCCCAGCACCACCCGGTGGCAGGCAGCAAGCAGCGTAGGACTCGTGGTCACGAGGACCAGCGCCTTGTCCGGAAAGTTCCGCAGGCCATCCGCGATGACGGCTTCGGTAGCGGTATCGACGGCGGTAGTGGGGTCATGCAGCACCAGCACCGGTTGAGGCTGATGCAGCGAACGGCCCAGCACCAAGCGCTGCCGTTGCCCGCCGGAGAGGCTTTGCCCGTGTCCGGTCAGCATGGTTTCGGTTCCTTCCGGCAGTTGCGAGACGAAATCGACGACGGCGGCAGCTGCGAAGGCGCGATCGTCCAGTTCAGCGTCGGCAACTACGACGTTCTGCCGCACCGTGCCGCGGAAAAGGACACCGTCATGGCTGTCGGCAAACACCCGCGACCGCGCCTGCGAAGGGTCAAGGTCCGCGGCGTCAGAGCCGTCTATCGTCACGAGGCCCGCAGGCGCAGGAACCCGGAAGCCGAGGGTGTCCACCAGCAGCCTGGCCTGGACGCCATCGGGAAGGACGACACCCACAACATCCCCCGCGGACGCTGAGAAGGCTGGAAAGTGTGACCCGGGAGAAGGACGAACCTCAAGCAGCGGTGACCCACCCCCGCGCCCGGTTGCGCCAGCAAGCGGCGCAGCAGCAACAGGCGATCCAACCCCGCGCCCGGTTGCGCCAGCAACCGGCGCAGCAGCAACAGGCGATCCAACCCCGCGCCCGGTTGCGCCAACAAGCGGCGCAGCAACACCCGGCGACCCGGCAACAACCGGCGCACCAGCAACACCCGACGCAGCGCCCGCTTCCGGCACCGCCTCAGCCTCGCTAAGCAGCACCGCAATCCGCGCCGCCGACGCCCGCTTCCGGGCCAGTTCCACGCTCAGGAACCCGAGTGCCGCCATCGGGCCCTGGACGAACTGGGCAACTCCCACCACTGCCACCAGCTGCCCCACCGTAATGCTGCCCTGCACGGCGAACCACGCGGCGAAGAATGCGATGCCCGCCAGGAAAGCCGCGGACATGGCCGTGCTCGCCCCTGTGAACGCACTCTTCGCGCGGATGGCCTTCAAAGCCGATACCAACGAGCCCTGGCTGGCCGCCCGGTACCTGGCAATGGCAGCATCTTCGGCCCCCAGTCCCTTCAACGGACGCGACCCCGTGATGAAGTCTGTCGCCAAGGCTCCGGCGCGGGCCGCCGTCGACTGTTCCACGTCGCTGCGGTCTTCCAGCGGTTTGGTGAGCCGGTGCATGACCAGCAGCATCAGGGGTGTGGCCAGCAGTACGGCCAATCCCAGGGGCACGGAAATGAGCAAGAGGGTTACTGCCGAGGTGACCACGCCGGCGGTGGCAGCCAGGCCGCCGCCGATGAGCCAGGCCAGTCCGGCAACCCTGTCCGCATCCGAAGAGGCAATGGCCACGATTTCGCCCGGCGCACGACGCGCCGCCATTCCCCGCGGATCCAGCGTCCTTTCCACCACGAGTTGGCGGAGGTGGTGCGAGCCGTAGGAGAAGGAGCGCATGGTGGCGAGCGTTCCTATGCGCCAGGACAGGGCCAGCACGATGAACACTGCGGCCAGTGCGCCGAGCCACCACAGGAGGGCGCCGCCGTCGTGCGGTGTAATCGCGTTGTCCACTACCGCGCCGATGGTGGTGGGCACCAGGGCCTCGCTGATTTGGTGCAGCGTCAGTCCTGCGCAACCAACCACCACATACTTCCAGCGGCGGTTTCCGAAGAGGGAGTAGCTGAAGAGGCGGGAGGCCTTCCATGGGGTTTGCTTGTTACGCCCGGGCGGGCAGGACGGCATGGCGGTACTGGAAGGCATGCTTACCATGGTAAGGCTCACCTAACTTCAAGAAGGCTCCATGACCCGCCAAGCTCTATCGCATTCCGGACAGCCGACGGTCCGTGGTGTGTACACCGCGTACTTCGAATGCGCCACACCGGCCACATGGACGGAACACGTGCACCCCACCCATGAACTGTTGTGGGGTGCCCGCGGCGTGCTGACTGTCGAAGCTGACGCGGCGTTCTTCGCGGTTCCGGCCACGCTCGGCCTCTGGATTCCGGCGGGAGTCCCGCACGCGGTGAAGTCCACCGAGGGCACGGGTTTCTTCTGTTCGCATATAGACGCGGACGTCGCGGCGCCACTGGACAGCCGGACTGTGGCAGTGACGGTCCCGACGGCGGCCCAGGAACTTTTGCGGCATATGCGGACCTTCGACATGGAGCCGGAGTTGCGCGGGCGTTCGGAGGAGTTGGCTGTCGCGCTGCTGGATGTGGTGGACGCCCGGCCCATGCTGCTGCCCATGCCCTCTGATCCCCGGCTGGAACGCATTGCGCGGGCTCTCCTGGACGATCCCGCCCTGGACCGTTCCCTTGAGGAGTGGGGTGCCGAAGTGGCCATCAGCGTCCGCAACTTGTCCCGCCTGTTCCACAAGGAAACCGGCATGACGTTTGCCCAGTGGCGGATTCACGCGCGCGTCCGCGTGGCTTTGGGTTTGTTGGCTGCCGGGTATCCTGTTTCCTCGGTCAGCCGGCGCGTGGGCTACAACAACCCCAGCGCCTTCGTGCAAGTGTTCCGGAAAGTGATGGGGCACACTCCAGGGTGGTACGTGGCCTCGCTTAAGGCCGGAAACCATCAGTCCTTGGCCGGTTCCGAATAGAAATCGCGGGTTCAATACGGAAAGCCGTTGTTAGGGTAGGTATACCTAACTTCGACAGTTCGACGACAGCACCCTCATCGCGTCTCGACTGCCAACGGGAGACCTCCAACCTCCCCTGAGCATCAAGAGGACCACAGTGATTTCACGCCCTAAAACCATGTCCGCTGCCCTCGCAGCGCTTGCCTCGGCGGCCCTTCTGCTGAGCAGCTGCGCCAGCCCGGTGGCGAACGCCAACGACGCAGCTGCTGCGCAAACCCGCACGGTTACCAGCGAGGTCAAGGAGCTGACCATTCCGGCGGAGCCGAAGAAGGCCCTGGGCATGTACACCACGGATCTGGACATGCTCATTACGCTCGGCATTCCCTTGGCCAGCCAGCAGCCCATCCGCGACAGCGGCTACAAGGGGTTCCCGTACTTCTTCGACCAGAAGGCGCTTGAAGGGATCACACCCTTCACCAACTACCCGGAGTTCAACTTCGAGGCCATCCTCAAGGCCCAGCCGGACGTCATCCTGAACGGCCTCGGCTACGAGAAGGACCTGGACGGCAAGCTCTCCGACATCGCCCCCACCTACACCTTCAACGGCTTTGACGGCAGCGATTGGCGCACCAAGTTCAAGACCGTCGCCGAGGCCTTCGGCAAGACCGAGCAGTACCAGGCCTGGATGGACAAGTACCAGGCCAAGGTGGATGACGTGAAGAAGCGCCTGGCCGAGGCCGGCAAGAGCGATTTGGTGATCGGCCCGGTTGACTACTACGAGGACCAGGTCTCCGTCAGCTGCTATGGAACCCCTTGCCTGGTGATCAAGGACCTGGGCTTGAAGATCTCCCCGCTGGCTGACGGCGAAGGCGCCAAGCTCAGTGCCGAGCAGCTTGAGCAGTTGAAGGGCATTGACGCCGTCATCACCACCGAAGTCCCCGAGAAGGATGGTGCCAACCCGGACGCGTTCGCTCCGCTGGCCAACAACAAACTCTGGACCTCGCTGCCCTTCGTGGCCAACAAGCAGATCTTCACTTACGACCTTGAGATGATCTACGGCTCCCCGAGCGGCCAGTTCGCACTGCTGGAGAAGATCGAGAAGGCGCTCCTGCCATGATGGGCATCTACCGCGCGGAGGTTTTGGCTACCCGGGCTTTGACCCCCGGAATGGTCCGCATCACCTTCGGCGGACCCGGCCTGGCCGGGTTCGAGTCCACCGGTGTGGGCGACGAGTACCTCCGCGTTTTCCTGCCGGATACAGGTGAACATGAGGCCCGGTTGCCCATTTCCACGGGCGACTCCTGGGACTGGGAACCCGGCGTCAAGCCTTCCGCCATGCGGACCTACACGGTCCGCTCGGTGGACCCGGCTGCGGGCACCGTGGACATCGACTTCGTCGTTCACGACGGCGGCGTGGCAGCAGCCTGGGCGCAGCGCGCCGAGGTGGGTGACGTCGTCGGGCTCAACTCGCCTACGGGACTGTACGAACCGCCGGCCGAACTGCAGTGGCAGATCCTGCTGGCCGACGCGACGGGACTTCCCGCCGTCGCCCGTTTGCTGGAACTGACCCCTCCGGGCGTCCGGACCCGCGTCCTGATCGAGGTGGAAGACCCGTCCCACCAGCAGGAGCTGGTGATCGGCGCGGGCACCGAGGTTGCCTGGATCCACGGCGGTAACGGGCACAGCCAATCGAGGTTGGACGAGGCCCTGAAGAGCATGCAACTTCCCGGCGGAACGGGCTACATCTGGGTGGCCGGGGAAGCAAAGGTGCTGCGCGGGATCCGCAAGTACCTGCGCCACGAGAAGAAGCTCACGCCTGCGTCCTACAAGCTGATCGGCTACTGGACGGACAAGAGCGAGGCATGGACGGAACGTTGGGAGAACCTCGACGCCGAAACCCGCCGCTGGTTCGACGAGCTGTGGTCCGACGAGAAGCGCGACCGCGAAGAACTCGAGGACCTGCAGGACGCCAAGTTCGAACTGCTGGGACTGTAATGACCAGCGGAACCATGGCGGGGAAGGAGGCCGGGGCCGGGCAGGCGACTGCCCCGGCCTCCGCATCCGGGGCACCCTCTGCATCCGCGGCGCCCTCCGCACCGGCACGCCAGGGCAGCGCAGGCCTTGCCACCGTCAACCGCTACCGCCTGCTCGGACTGATCGCGTCCATCGCGGCCTTGGCTTTGGCCCTTCTGCTCAGCATGGTCATCGGCTCCAAGGACGTGGATCCCGCCAACCTGTGGCCGGCCATCACTGCCTATGACGGTTCACCGGAACACGTGATCATCCATGACCTGCGCTTTCCACGGACCGTCGTCGGCGTTCTCGTGGGCGTAGCGCTGGGACTCTCCGGTGCCCTCATCCAGGCGATGACGCGCAACCCCCTGGCGGACCCCGGCATCCTGGGCGTCAACGCGGGTGCTGGATTCTTTGTGGTGCTCGGCGTCGCGCTGTTCGGCGTAACCAGCATCCAGGAATACATCTGGTTCTCCTTCGCCGGTGCCGTGCTGGCCACAGTAATCGTTTACCTGATCGGTTCCATGGGCAGGGGAGGGGCAACCCCGCTCCGGCTCACCTTGGCAGGGGTTGCCTTGGGCGCGGTCCTCGGCGGGGTCTCCTCCGGGATCACGCTCCTCCGCCCCGCCGTGTTCGACAGCATGCGCAACTGGACCGCCGGTACGCTCAGCAATCGTTCGTGGGACATCGTGGCCACCGTCGCACCGTTCATCGTGGTGGGCACCATCATCGCCCTGGCCTTGGCCCGGCCACTCAACGCCGTGGCCATGGGTGACGACACCGCAAAGTCACTCGGCGCCAACATCTTCCGCACGCGTACCTGGACCATCATCGCCGTCACCCTGCTGTGTGGCGCTGCTACTGCAGCGGCGGGTCCTATCGGCTTCGTGGGCCTCATGGTCCCGCACGTGGCCCGCTGGATCGTCGGCCCGGACCAACGCTGGATCCTGGCTTACACGCTGGTGCTGTCACCGGTCTTGCTGCTGGTGTCGGACGTCCTCGGCAGGCTGGTGCTCAGGCCCGGCGAAATGCAGGTAGGCATCATCACCGCGTTCGTCGGGGCACCGGTATTGATCTGGCTGATCCGCCGCCGGAAAGTGAGCACCCTGTGAGCGCCATTGATTTTGGCCGGCGAACCCTCACGGTCCGTCCGCTGGGCGGCCGGGTTTCAGCCCGCCTCGACGTCCGTTCGATGATTGTCACCGCTGTCCTGACGGGCGCCGCCTTGGCGCTCGCCGTCGTCGCCCTTGGCCTGGGCGAGTTCAGTATTCCAGTGCCGGACGTGGTCTCGGCGCTGTTCGGTCGCTCCACCGGCGCCATCCACATGGTGGTGGTGGAGTGGAGGTTGCCCCGCGTCCTCCTGGCCCTGTTGTTGGGGGCGGCCATGGGGGTCAGCGGGGCCATCTTCCAATCGCTGACCCGCAACGCGCTGGGCAGCCCCGACGTCATCGGTTTCAACACCGGCGCCTACTCGGGTGCCTTGGTGGTGATCCTGCTGATGGGTGGCGGATACTACGCGGTGTCTGCGGGGGCGCTGGTGGGCGGGTTGGTGACCGCGGTCCTGGTGTACCTGTTTGCCTACAAGAAGGGCATCCAGGGCTTCCGGCTCATCATTGCGGGCATTGCGGTGAGCGCCATGCTGGCGTCAGTGAATACCTACATGATCCTCAAGGCGTCCCTCGAGCAGGCCATGTCTGCCGCTGTATGGGGTGCCGGATCCCTGAACAAAGTGTCCTGGGAGCAGGTGCTGCCCGTGCTGCTGATCTTCGCCGGGCTGCTGGCGGTGCTGGCTTTTTATGGTCGCCGGTTGGGGCTCTTGGAGATGGGCGACGACGCCGCCCGCGCCTTGGGCGTTCGGCTGGAAGGCTCGCGGGTGGTCCTCGCGGCTGTTGGCGTGGCGTTGACGGCGATGGTCACCGCGGCCGCGGGACCCATTGCGTTCGTTTCGCTCGCTGCTCCGCAACTCGCCCGCCGGCTGACCCGCTCGGCGTCAGTGGGCTTGGTGCCCTCCGCTGCCATGGGTGCACTCTTGCTCGTGGCCAGCGACATCGTGGCGCAGAACCTCTTCGCGCCGATTCAATTGCCGGTGGGAGTGGTGACCGTGAGCATCGGTGGCTGCTACCTCGTCTGGCTGCTGGCGCGCGAGGTGCGCCGGCAATGACTGTGAAGGAGACTGCTTTGACTGACGTGCTGGCCGCCCCGGCGGTGCCGCTGGTGTCCACGGATTCCCGGCTGCGGGCCGCCGGCGTGAGCCTGGGCTACGCGGGCCGGACCGTGTCTTCCGCCTTGGACGTCCGGATTCCCGATGGCGAATTCACGGTGATCGTGGGTCCGAATGCCTGCGGAAAGTCCACGTTGCTCCGGGCCTTGTCGCGGCTGCTGCAGCCGACGTCCGGCACGGTCTACCTGGACGGGAAGGACATCTCCTCCTACGGCGCCAAAGACGTGGCCCGGAGGCTGGGCCTGTTGCCGCAGACCTCCATAGCCCCGGACGGCATCACTGTTGCGGACCTCGTGGCCCGTGGCCGCTATCCGCACCAGAAGTTGCTGCGCCAATGGTCGGAAGAGGACGAGGCCGCCGTCGTCAGCGCGTTGGAGGCGACCAACGTGACAGAGCTGTCCGGACGGCTGGTGGACGAACTCTCCGGCGGCCAGCGGCAGCGGGTCTGGGTGGCCATGGTCCTGGCGCAGCAAACCCCGTTGTTGCTGCTGGACGAACCCACGACGTTCCTGGACATCGCCCACCAGATCGAATTGCTGGAGCTGTTCAAGCGACTGAACGGCGAGGGCAATACCCTGGTGGCCGTACTGCATGACCTCAACCATGCCTGCCGTTACGCCTCGCACCTGATCGCCATGAAGGACGGCGCCGTCGTGGCCGAGGGGCGGCCCGCGGACGTCATCACCGCAGAGTTGGTGGAGCACGTGTTCGGCCTGCCCTGCATGGTGATCGACGATCCCGTGAGCCACACGCCCCTGGTCATTCCTCTTTAGCCTCTCCGCTCGGCGTCCGCCTCAGCCCAGCAGCTCCGCCCGGCGGTTCTCCGTCTCCTCCCGCAAAGCGTGCACGACGGCGGCTACAGCGGGGCGGCGCATCGAGTCGGGACGGAGGACCAGCCAGTAGGGGAGGAGCTCGGCGAAGTCTTCGGGCAGCAGCCGGACGAGGTCCGGGTGTCGATCCGCCATGAAGCACGGCAGGAAACCCACCCCCGCCCCGGCACGTGTCGCTTCCACATGGACAAACACGTTGGTTGAGGTGAGGCCGTCCCGCATGCTCGGAACCAGCCTGCGGGGTGCGTCCAGGTCGTCCACTTGAAGCATGGAATCCACGAAGTACACCAGCTGGTGCCGGGTCATTTCTTCAACGCTGGTGGGTGTTCCGTTGTCCTTGAGGTAATTGCGTGAGGCGTACATCCCCAGCCGGTACTCGCCCAGTTTGATCGCTTCGGCCCGGTGCACCTGTGGCGTCCCCACCACCACTTCGATGTCCAGGCCCGAGCGTTGCTGGAGTGCCCGGCGGGTCACAGTAACGATCTCCAGGCTGAGGCCCGGGTGCTCCCTCCTGATGCGCGCGGCGGCCGGTGCCGCGATGTAGGCGCTGAAACCGTCTGTTGCGGTCATACGCACGACGCCGGTAATGGGGTCCGGTGCGCGGTGGTTCTGTCCCAGCGCACTCACCGCAGCTTCCACCCGCTCGGCCACCCGCACCGCCTCAGCCCCCAGCTCGGTCAGTTCCCAGCCGCCTGCCGCACGCGCGAGTGCACGGCCGCCGAGCGCCTTTTCCAGCGCCGCGATCCTGCGCGAAACGGTGGTGTGGTTCAGTCCCAGGGCTTGTGCCGCCGTCGTGAATCTACCCGACCGGGAGACGGCGAGGAGGATGAGAAGGTCGTCCGGGCTAGGGTTCATATCTGCAATTCTGCACACATGGGGTGCCTCTTTGGTTATTGAGGCACGCCGAATCTGCAGCAATACTCAGTGAAGCTATTCGTGTTGTGGATCACAACGCGCATGAAAAAGGGCATTGTCAAAGAAGACACTGAGGAGATGGATATGAGCGTAGAGCAACGCTCCACGCCCGCTGCTGGAAACACCGGCAAGGGATCAGGCCTGAAGAAGATCGTCGCCGCATCCATGGTGGGAACCGTGGTGGAGTGGTATGAATTCTTCCTGTACGCCACGGCCGCCACGTTGGTATTCGGCAAGTACTTCTTCCCGAGCACGGGCAACGAACTCGACGGAATCATCCAGGCCTTCATCACCTATGCCGTGGGCTTCATCGCCCGGCCGCTGGGCGGCATTGTCTTCGGCCAGATCGGCGACAAGCTGGGCCGCAAGCCTACGCTGCAGCTGACCATCGTGATCGTCGGTGTCTCCACGTTCCTTATGGGCTGCCTGCCCGGCTTCGTGGACATCGGCTACTGGGCGCCCGCCATGTTGGTTGCACTCCGGTTCATCCAGGGCTTCGCGCTCGGCGGTGAATGGGGTGGCGCCGTGCTGCTGGTTGCCGAGCACAGCCCCAACAAGTCGCGTGCGTTCTGGTCATCCTGGCCGCAGGCCGCTGTCCCCGTGGGCAACCTCCTGGCCACCCTGGTCCTGTTCGTCATGTCCACCACCCTCAGCAGCGAGGCCTTCCTCGGCTGGGGTTGGCGGGTCGCGTTCTGGTTGTCCGCGGTGATCGTCTTCGTCGGCTACTACATCCGCACCCACGTCAGCGAAGCCCCCATCTTCCTGGAAGCCAAAGCCCAGGTGGAGGAGTCCAAGGCCATCAGCTACGGCATCGGTGAAGTCATCCGCAAATACCCCAAGGGCATCCTGCAGGCCATGGGCCTCCGCTTCGCCGAGAACATCATGTACTACCTGGTGGTCAGCTTCGCGATCGTCTACCTCAAGAGCGTTCACAAGTACGACACGTCCTCGCTCCTCCTGGCACTCCTGATCGCCCACGTGATCCACTTCCTGGTCATTCCGCAGGTGGGCCGCCTGGTGGACTCGTGGGGACGCAAGCCCGTGTACTTGGTTGGCGCTGTCACCGGCGCGGTGTGGCCGTTCTTCGCCTTCCCCATGTTCGACACCAAGAACGCCGTGATCATTGTGCTCGCCGTGACCATCGGACTGTGCCTGCACGCGTTCATGTACGCAGGACAGCCCGCCATCATGTCCGAGCTCTTCCCCACCCGCATGCGGTACTCCGGAGTTTCGCTCGGCTCGCAGGTCACCTCGATTTTCGCCGGCTCCCTGGCGCCCCTGCTGGCTACCCAGTGGCTCAAGGACACCGGTTCGTGGGTGCCGACCGCGATCTACCTCGTCGTCGCGTGCGCCATTACCGCCGTCGCCGTCGTTTCCCTGAAGGAAACCAAGGGTATCGCGCTGCAGGACGTCGACGCCGCCGACGCCGAGCGACACGGACTGGCTACCGCTTCCGCTACTTCGAAGGGCTGATGTGATGGACAACTCCCTGAATGGGCGCAAAGCCCTGGTTACCGGAGGCGCCAGCGGAATCGGGGCGGCCTGTGCCCGGGCGCTCGCGGCCCGTGGCGCGAAAGTAGTAGTGGCCGACGTCGACGCCCCCGGAGCTGCGGCCCTCGCCGACGAGTTGGGTGGCACTGCCTGGACAGTGGACCTGCTGGATGTGGATTCCCTCGCCGCCTTGAGCCTTGATTGCGACATCCTGGTCAACAACGCCGGTATCCAGAAGGTTGCGCCCATTGAGGAGTTCGACCCCGCGGAGTTCCGGCGGATCCTGGCGTTGATGCTTGAGGCGCCGTTCCTGCTGGTTCGCGCTGCGCTTCCGCACATGTACGCCAACGGCTTTGGCCGGATCATCAACGTCTCGTCGGTGCATGGGCTGCGGGCCTCGGCTTACAAGAGTGCTTATGTGTCCGCGAAGCACGGCCTTGAAGGGCTCAGCAAAGTCACGGCGTTGGAGGGCGGGGAGCGCGGAGTTACCTCCAACTGCATCAACCCCGGCTACGTCCGTACCCCTTTGGTGGAGCGCCAGATCGCCGACCAAGCCCGGCTCCACGGAATCCCCGAGGCCGAGGTGCTCGCCAAGGTGATGCTGACTGAGTCCGCGGTGAAGCGGTTGGTGGAGCCTTCCGAGGTGGCGTCCCTGGCGGCCTGGCTGGCCTCGGACGACGCCGGCATGGTCACCGGCGCGAGTTACACCATGGACGGCGGCTGGTCGGCGAGGTAGGACTGGCCTGCGAGGCACTCGGCGCGCCCAGTTCCTTCGGCGCCCCCGTTTCCGCCCGGCGCGCCCGTTAGTACGGGTGCGTCAGGCGGAACGGGGTGCGCTTATCCGGCCGAAGGGGTGCGTCAGGCGGCATCGGGTGCGGCAACCGTTGCCCGGAGGCTCTACAGTGCCTTCACCACCGGAATGGACGCCGTCTCGTCAACCAACTCAGCCCGGCGAAGCCCTCCGCCACGGACCCAGAGCTTGTAGGCCACGAACAGCAGCACCAGCCAGGTCCCACCCACGTACAAAGCAACGCGGGTGTCCTCGAACACGCCCAGGATCACGATCACCATCGCCATGAAGGCCATGGTCAGGATCGACGCAAGAGGCCACAGCGGAGATCCGAACTCGGACGCAGGCAGGCCCTTGGCCTTGATCTCCCGTTTCATGGCTACGTGCGAGGCAAGGATCATCACCCAGACCCACACGGTTGCGAACGTTGCGATGGAGGCGATGACCACGAACACGTCTTCGGGAATGACGGCGTTCAGCACGACGCCAACCAGGAGGATGCCACCCATCATCACCACGGTCATCCACGGAACGCCATGGCGGGAGACCTTGCCGAAGCTCTTGGGTGCGTGGCCTTGCTGGGCCAGGCCGAAGAGGATGCGGCCGGCCCCAAAGATGTCGCTGTTGATGGCGGACAACGCTGCGGTGATCACCACGGCGTTCAGGATGTGCGGCGCTGCCGGAATGCCCAAGCCAGCGAAGATCTGCACGAACGGGCTGCCATTGCTGCCGATTTCGTTCCACGGGAAGATGCTCATCAGCACGCCAAGCGTGAGTACGTAGAACAGCAGGACGCGCATCGGCACGGTGTTGACTGCCTGCGGAATGACCTTCTTGGGATCGGCGGCCTCGCCCGCGGTGATGCCGATGGTTTCGATCCCGCCGAACGCAAACATCACGACGGCGAACGCGGCCAGCAGGCCCTCGAAACCGTTGGGGAACAAACCGCCGTGGTTGACGAGGTTTCCCAGTCCCGGTGCCACGCCACCGCCGTCGTTCCCTGTCTGGAAGCCGAACACGACGATCGCCGCGCCACCGACGATCATGGCGATGATCGCCACAACCTTGATCAAGGAGAACCAGAACTCAAGTTCCCCGAACACTTTCACGCTGAGCAGGTTCATCGCGCCGAGGAAGAGGATGATCGCCAGGACCCAGATCCAGCGATCCACCTGCGGGAACCAGAAGCCCATGTAGATGCTGAAGGCGGTGACGTCGGCGATGGCCACGATGGCCATCTCGAACACGTACGTCCAGCCTGTGACGAAGCCGGCAAACGGTCCCAAGTAACGGCTGGCGTACTGTCCGAACGAGCCTGAAACCGGGTGCCTGACAGCCATTTCGCCAAGTGCCCGCATCACCATGAAGACGGCGGCGCCGCCGATGATGTAGGCCAGGAGGACGGCAGGACCCGCTTTTTGGATGGCCGAGGCCGAACCGTAGAAGAGCCCCGTGCCGATGGCGGATCCAAGTGCCATGAAGCGGATGTGGCGGACGTTGAGGCCACGGCTAAGCGCCGATCCGGCGGCCTGGAGGACGGTGTCCTTTTCGGCCAGCGTGGTGTGTTGCATGGTAAAACCTTCTCGTCTTTGGGAGGGGATCGCTAACCAGCAGACCATTTTTCGAGACCTTGTGATCGGTCTCACGGGGCATTGCTGTCTTTGATCGCAGACAATCGGGTTTAGGCGTGCAGCCAGGGCGCTTTCTGGTCGACGGCGCTCTTGATCACCTGTGGCTTGTCGCTGCGGCAGACCATGAGGCGCCCCTGGCCGTCATCCTGGATGAGCCAGAAAACGCTGCGGTCCACGGAGATCATCTCGATCTGCCCGGAGGTTACGCGGCCGTCGCGGTGAAACACCTGGACGCGGTCGTTGCGGGAGAGTTTCGACCAGTTCGGGACCGGCCGGGCTGGGAAGGTGTTGCGGGTTGAGGTGTGGAGGCTCATGCTGGCACCTTGGGAGAGAATGAAGAGTGTTCGTTGAATGAACGTTTCGTTCAAGGTATGCGCACGTAGCTTGGTGCGTCAAGAGTAGATTGCTAGGACAGCGCCTTGGTGATTTCCTCGGCAGCCTTGCGCAGTTGGTCGATGGTGCCGGGCAATTGCTCAGACTTCAGCCGCTGGACTGGGCCGTTCACCGAGACGATGCCCATGAGGGTTCCGTCCACCTCGCGAACCGGGTAGGCCGCAACGAAGAGGCCCTCCTCCAGTTCGTTGTCCATGATGGAGTAGCCCTGCTCACGGATGCGTCGAAGGTCCTTGAGCAACGCCTCCCGGTTGGTGATGGTGTGGGAGGTGTAGGACGCAAGCTTCCTGGGCAGCGCCGCGGACACTGCTTCGTCGCTTAGTTCGGAAAGCATCAATTTGCCCGTCGCGCTGGCGTGCAGCGGATAGGTTTCGCCAACGTAGAAGGAGACGTTCAGGTACCTGGAGGCGGACGCCTCGGCGATGACATCGTAGGCCAGTTCGCCGCGCACCATGGCGAAGCTGACCGTCTCCTTGAGCTTGCCGGCATAGTCGTCCAGGATTGGCTGGATGCGGGCGACGGCACCGGCGTAGGGGTCGGCGAGCCGGCCCAGGCGGGACATTTCCCACCCGAGCCGGTAGCGGTTGTCCACGCGGTCAACAAAGCCGGTCTGTTCCAGGCTCAAGAGAAGGCGGAAAGCGGTGGGGCGTGTCATGCCGACGGCCTGTGCCAGTTCGGTCACGGTGATGCCCTGGCGGTGACGGCCGAGTTCGGAAAGCAGGATGGTGGCCTTGATGACGGACTTATTGGTCAGGTCCGCGGCCTCGTCCGGCGCTGATGCTCCGCCGTCGACGTCTGCCTGCTCTGCTTCCGATGCCATGTCTTCCGATGCCATGTCCGCTCCCGGTCTTCGTGGCCAAGGCTGGGCGCCCTCGTGCTCAATGTCCCATCCATCCTATGCCGGGGCTACGGGCGTTCGAGGGTTGCGCCTTCAGGAACCGGGGTCAGCAACATGGTGCCCGTATCCAGCCGCTCGTTGCTGTCCTGGCCGTCGGCCAAGGCCGCCGCTTCTGCGCGGCTGCTGACCACGGGAACCGAGCCCAGAAGGGGATGGGCTGCCGATTCCCGCATCTTGAAGACGGCGACGAGTGCCACCGCTGAGAAGAACATGATGTAGAAAGCCGGTGCATACGAGTTGCCGGTGACTTCAACCAGGATCTGGCTCACCAGGGGTGTAGTGCCGCCGAAGATGGAGATGGACAGGTTGTGCGTGACGCCGACGCAGCCGTAGCGGGAAGCGGTGGGGAACAGTTCGGACATCACGGCGCCCGTGAGGGCCAGGAAAAACGCGCTGGGCACCATCACCAGGAACATCGCCAGGTAGAGCGACCACAGGGTGCCGACATGCATGAGGGCGAACGCGGGTACCAGCAGGACCAGGTTGCCGATGGTGGCCATGGTGTAGATGGGCTTCCGGCCAATGCGGTCCGACCAGCGCGCGACGAGCGGAATGAGCACGGCCTGGAGCACCAGGACCACGACGGCGGCTACCGCGGTATGGACGGCGGGTGAGCCCACCTCCGTCTCGATGTACGTGGGCATGTAGCTGGTGAGCATGTAGGACGAGGTTCCGTCGGCTGCGATGAGGGCGATGCCGATGAGGATCTGAGGCCAGTAGAACCGCAGGATGTTCGGCAGGTTGTGCCGCACGAAAAGCGGGTTGACGTTTTGGTTGGCGGTCTTTTCGTGGGCAACTTCGAAGGCCGGCGATTCAGGAATGCGGCTTCGGAGCGAGATCGCAAGGATGCCGAGCGGCAGGGCGAGCAGGAACGGAAGCCGCCAGCCGCCGTCGTGCATTGCCTGGGCGCCCCATGCAGAGGTGGTCAGTGCGGTAGTTGCGGCCACCACGCCCGCGCCTACGGCGAAGCCCAGCATGGAGCCGGAGTTCAGGAGGGCCGTCATGAAGCCGCGGTTGCGGTCCGGGGAGAATTCCGCGATGTAGGTGGCGGCGCCGGAGTATTCGCCTCCGGTGGAGAAACCCTGCAGCATCTTGAGCAGGTAAAGCGGGATGATCACCCAGAGGCCCACCTGTCCCGCCGAGGGCAGGAGCCCGATGGTGGTGGTGGCCGCGGCCATGAGTGCCATGGTGAAGAAGAGGACCTTCCGGCGGCCGATCTTGTCGCCTAGGGGTCCCAGGATCATGCCGCCGAGAGGGCGCACCACAAAGGAGACCGCGAAGCCCAACAGGGTGACCAGCAGGCCCATGCGTTCGTCCATGCCTTCGGTGAAGACGGACGTCATGGTCACGGCCAGGTAGCCATAAATGCCGATGTCGTACCACTCGATGAAGTTGCCCACGCCCGTGCCTACTTGCGCCTTACGCAGCTCGCGGTTGTCCACGATGATGCAGTCTTCTGCCTGTAACCGCCGGGTGCCGCCTCGCGGCGCGGCACGTTGTGTTCTGGACTGATCGAACATCGTTGTCCTTCTTTCCTTTGGATGTGCGCCACACGTCCTGGACCCATGTTTGGGCCGTACCGGGGATCGCTACGAACTGTGGCCTGAATCTTGCGCCCGTACGCCGTTGGGGTGGCGGGGACCAGAAATCTAAAACGTTCATTGATTGAACGACATGTTCAAAAATATGGCATGCGCCACATTTACTGTCAACACCTTTTCCTATGTTGCAGACCCGGCGGGAACCCCTTGACAGTGAGCCAAGCCACGCTCTAAATTGAACGAAGCGTTCAGCAAGTGAACGTCGCTAGTGAAGTTGCCTGCATAGCCCGGCACGAGTCCAAGGAAGCACCGCTGCCATGAAAAATGCGCCTTTGAGCCTGTTCGCCTTTGATGTTTTCGCCCCTTCCCACCTGACTTCCGGGTCGTGGAGGAACGACGGCGACCAAGGTCACCGCTACACCGACCTGAAGTATTGGACGGGTATCGCCCAGATGCTCGAACGCGCCGGCTTTGACGGGATCTTCTTCGCGGACAACGTGGGCTACCACGATGTGTACCGCGGCAACGGTGACGCAGCCCTTCGGGATGCTGCGCAGATTCCCATCAACGATCCCACCGTGCTTATCAGCGGCATGGCGGCAGTGACCAAGCACCTGAACTTCGGCGTTACCGTCTCGGCAACGTACGAACCGCCTTACCTGCTTGCCCGCAAGTTCAGCAGCCTGGACCACCTCACCGACGGCCGCGTTGGCTGGAACATCGTGACGTCCTACTCCGAGGCGGCTGCCCGCAACCTCGGCAAGGAGCAGCAGCTCACTCCGGCCGAACGCTATGACATGGCAGACGAGTACATGGAAGTGGTCTACAAGCTGTGGGAGTCCTCCTACGAAGAAGGCGCCGTGGTTAACGACGCCGAAACCGCCACCTACATCGACCCCGCCAAGGTCCACCCCATCAACCACGAGGGCAAGCATTTCCAGGTCCCCGGTTTCCACCTCTGCGAGCCGTCCCCGCAGCGCACGCCCGTCCTGTTCCAGGCCGGAGCTTCGTCGCGTGGCATGGAGTTCGGCGGCAAGCACGCCGAGGTGGTGTTCCTCCAGGGCACGTCGGTGGAGGGAACCAAGCGCTCCGTGGACAAGCTCCGCCAGGCGGTGGCCGACGCAGGCCGCGACCCGCGCGACGTGAAGATCGTCATCCTGCTGACCGTGGTGGTTGCCCCCACCGACGAGGAAGCCCAGGCAAAGTACCAGAAGGCCGTGGACACCGCGCCGATCGATGGCATCCTGGCCCGCTTCAGCGGCTGGACCGGCATCGACATGTCCGAGTACGAGCTGGACACCCCGCTCCGCTCCGTCGGAACCAAGGCCGGCCAGTCCATGGTGGACATGTTTTCCAAGGCCGATCCGGACCGTGACTGGACTCCGCGCCAGATCGCCGAATTCCTAGCCGTTGGTGGCACCGGCTCCACGGTCATCGGTTCTCCCGAAACCGTGGCCAACGAACTCCGCCGCTGGCGCGACGAGGCCGACGTCGACGGCATCAACCTCAGCTACACCACCAAGCCCGGCAGCTGGGAAGACTTCATCGAACTCGCCCTCCCCGAACTCCGCGCCCAAGGACTCATAGCGCCGCTCCGCGACCAGGAGCGTGACGCGGTGACCCTGCGCGAGACGCTCTTCGGCCGGAAGTACACCCTTGACGGCCACCCCGCCACGGCCCACCGCGCCCAGCACCTCGCCTTGACGAACTAAGCACCCAGATATCAACGGAGATACCCATGACTGAATCCTTTGACACCGAACAGGCTGACGTCGTCGTCATCGGTGCCGGCCTGGCAGGCCTGATCACGGCCCGCGAACTGACCAACCGCGGCCACAACGTGGTGGTCCTCGAAGCCCGCGACCGCCTCGGTGGCCGCTTGTGGACCGAACGCCGCCTGGGCCAGAACCTGGAACTCGGCGGCAACTGGCTGCACTGGACCCAGCCCCACGTCTGGGCCGAAGTGACCCGTTACGGCCTGGAAGTCTCCCGTGGCCCCCGTTCCGAAGAGACCTTCTGGCTGGCCGGAAACGAAGTCCGCCGCGGCAACCTGGACGACTTCATGAAACTCATCGACCCCGGCATGACCCGCCTGCTCGAAGACACCGTGAAGTGGCTGCCCCGCCCGGACGCCCCGCTCACCGTGGAGAACCTCGCTGAAGCGGACCAGTACAACCTGCAGGAAATGCTGGACAAGCTGGACCTTTCCGAGGACGAGCGCAACGCCAACGAGGCCGCCTGGGTGGGCCATTTCAACGCACCCCTTAACCAGTGCGCCTACGTCAACGCCCTCCGCTGGACAGCCGGTTCGTCCGGGCATTGGCACCTCATGCACGAGGCCTCGGCCATCTACCGCCTCAAGGACGGCAACGACGGCCTGGTCAACGCGATCGCCGAAGACACCACCGCGGACATCCGCCTCAACTCCCCGGTCACCAAGGTGGAACACCATCACGACGGCGGCACGGTCACCTACGGCGACGGGCAGCGCATCGAAGTGAAGAAGATCGTGGTCACCCTGCCGGTCAACGTGCTGCACAAGCTCGACGTCACCCCCGCACTGCCCGAAGGCAAGACCGCCCCGAGCCGTGAACGCACTGCCTCCCAGGGCGTGAAGGCGTGGATCCGGGTCGCTCGTCGTGGAGAACGTGGCCCCATCAAGCCGTTCTTCGCGTACTCAGCCCAGGACAAGCCACTCTCCGTGATCCGCACCGAATTCCTCGGCGAAGACGACGCCGTCCTGGTGGGCTTCGGAGCCGACGCCAACCGCATCGATGTCACGGACATCGAGCAGGTCCAGGAAGCCATCAAAGTGTGGCGCGACGATCTCGAAGTCATCGAAGTCACGGGACACAAATGGGGCGAAGACCCCTACGCCGAGGAAACCTGGCTGGTCCAGCGCCCCGGCCAACTCACCAAGTACCACGCAGCACAGCAGGCGTCCGAAGGCGCCCTGCACTTCGCCAGCGGCGACATCGCCAACATCTGGGCAGGCTTCTTCGACGGAGCCATCGAATCCGGCCTCCGCGTCGGCCGCCAAGTACACACAGAACTGCAAGAGGAGAAGGCCTAGCCATGAGCGACATTACCCCGGCGTTATACCGCCAAATCCTGGGCAAGCTGCCCACCGGCGTCACCGCCATCACCGGCATCAACGACGACGACGAGAAGCTCGGCCTCGTAGTGGGAACGTTCCAGTCGCTGTCCCTTGAACCGCCGCTGGTCATGTTCTGCGTGGACAAGTCCTCGTCGAGCTGGCCGAAGCTCAGGAAGTTGCAGAAGTTCACCGCGAACATCCTCGCCGACCACCAGATCCCCATCTGCAAGTCGTTGTCCCGCAAGGGTCCGGAGAAGTTCTCGGGCCTCCCTTCCACTCCCGGACCCCTCGGAACCCCGCATTTGGACGGCGCCACGGCCTACATCGACTGCGTCGTCACGGCAGAGGTCCTGGTGGGGGACCACTACATGGTGGTGGGCGCCGTGACCAGCATGGAAGACGGAACGGGCGATGCCCTTCTCTTCCGTGGCGGCAAGTTCGGCCAGTACCTGCCCATCGACATCCCGGCGCCTGCCACTGCGGCACCCGTCGCCCCGGCCCCCGTCGTTCCAGCACAGGTCGCTCCAGAACAAGCACCCGAACTCGCAAGGAGCGCATCATGAGCCGTCGCGACACCATCTTGAAGGCCTGGAACGGAGCTTGGGGCAACGGCGACCTCGCCGCGTTCGAGCAGCTGCTCAGCCCTGCCTACGTCCGCCGTTCCAAGTCCGGCAGCGAGGACTTCGCCAGCCTCCGCAAGACCATCGAAGCCATGCATGCGGCGTTCCCGGACTCGTCCACGGACATCCTGCAGATCATCGAGGACGGCGCCCAGGTTGCCATCCACTGGCAGACCACCGGCACGCACACGGGCGAGTTCATGGACGTGCCCGCCACGGGCAGGAATGTCACCGTGACCGGCGCCTCCTTCCTGGCGTTCGACGGCGATAAACTCGCCGAGGAATGGGTGGTGTGGGATCCCCGCGAGTTGCTCTCAGCGCTCGGCATCTGGCACCTCGGACACGGAAACTAACCCAGAAAGCTCTTCATGACTCTTCACGGACATTCCCTCATCGCCGGCGAGGCCACTCCCGGGACCAGCGGTTCGGCCTTCGGCATCAACCCTGCCACCAATGAACAGCTGGAACCGGCTTACAGCCTGATCAGTGAAAAACAGCTGCAGGAAGCCACGGCCGCTGCCGAAGATGCCTTCGGATCCTTCAGCGCCCTGGACCCGGAACAGCACGCCCGGTTCCTGGACGCCATCGCGGAAAACATCGAAGCGATCGGCGACGAACTCGTCGAACGCGCTTCCTTGGAGACCGGCCTTGGACTCGACCGCCTTCGCGGTGAACGTGCCCGTACCACCGGGCAGTTGCGGCTCTTCGCGAACGTTGTCCGTCAGGGTGACTTCCGTGGTGTCCGAATCGATCCTGCCCTTCCCGCGCGCACTCCGTTGCCCCGCGCGGACATCCGCCAGCGCCAGATCCCCTTGGGACCGGTGGCGGTGTTCGGTGCCAGCAACTTCCCGCTGGCCTTCTCCGTGGCCGGCGGCGACACCGCCTCGGCCTTCGCTGCGGGTTGCCCGGTCATCGTGAAGGCCCACAACGCCCACCCGGGCACGGCCGAACTGGTAGGCCAGGCCATCACCAAGGCCGTGAAGGACCTTGGCCTGCATCCTGGCGTGTTCTCGCTGGTGTACGGATCGGGTTCCAGCATCGGCCAGGCCCTGGTTGCGGACCCTGCCATCAAGGCCGTGGGCTTCACCGGTTCCCGAGCGGGCGGCACGGCCCTGATGCGGACCGCCGCGGCACGGCCGGAGCCCATCCCGGTCTACGCTGAGATGTCCTCCATTAACCCGGTTTACGTTTTCCCCGGCGCCCTCGAAGGGTCCGAAGAGGACATCAAAGCCTTGGCCAAGCAGTACATCGGGTCGGTTACCGGCAGTTCCGGCCAGCTCTGCACCTCGCCCGGTCTGGTGTTCGTCCCGGCAGGGGAGGCCGGCGAACGCTTCGCCGCTGCCGTTACCGGTGAAATCACCCATCTCCACGGCCAGACCATGCTCACCGGTGGAATCGCCACAGCATGGCAGCACGGCCACGACGCCCTCGAAGCAGCCCCCGACGTCGAAATCCTTGGCCGCGGCGCCAAGGGCCTCGGCGAGAATGCGCCCGCACCCGCGGTGTTCGGCGCGGACCTGGACGTGTTCATCAACAACCCGATCCTGCATGAGGAAGTGTTCGGCGCCGCGTCCCTCGTGGTCCGCTACAAGGGCATTGAGGACCTCATCGAAGCCACCGCGAAGCTTGAGGGCCAGCTCACCGCATCCCTCCACCTCACGGAAGCCGACTACGCCACCGCGGCACCGCTGATCCCCACCTTGGAACTCAAGGTGGGCCGGATCATCATCAACGCCTGGCCTACGGGTGTCGAAGTGGGTCACGCCATGGTCCACGGCGGTCCGTTCCCGGCTACCTCTGATGCCAAGACCACGTCCGTTGGCACGCTCGCGATCGACCGCTTCCTGCGTCCGGTTGCGTACCAGAACTTCCCCGAGGAACTGCGCCCTGAGGCACTCAAGGATGCCAACCCCTGGAACGTGAACCGTCTCGTGGATGGACAGCCTGAGCTCTCCCGCTAGCTACTGTTCATCCCACCCCAAGCAAGCCGCCCGGCGATCGCAACCGCCGGGCGGCTTTTCCATGCCCTAGGTTTCCAGGCACGCGGGAATGTTCGGTGCTGTGAGAGTCTGGTATTCCGGACGCCCGCGCGTACGTGGGGCTAGGAAGTCAGGGGCAGTTCTGTGCATCCTTGAGTACGGGATACCGGACAGGCGGTGGAAGAGTTGCCTGGAAAGTCACCCTCGAGTACCCCAAGCAGTGAGGCACCATGACAACCACGCCACTGGCACCCGGCAAGTCCACTTCCAAGGTCCCGGCCGCCGAAAACACCCTGCGCATCCTCAAACTGTTGGCGTCGCGCCGTGGTCCCATGGCGGCGTCGAACATTGCCACAGCGCTCGGCCTGCCGCGCTCCAGCGTGTACCACCTGCTGGGGGTCATGGAGGCCAACGGCTTTGTGCTGCACTTGCATGAAGAGCAGCGCTACGGCCTGGGAATCAGTGCCTTCGAGCTCAGCTCGGCGTACTCGCGGCAGGAGCCCCTTTCCCGTCTGGGGCGGCCCATGCTCGCCTCGTTGGTGGATGTCATTGGCGAGAGCGCGCACCTCGCCGTCCTGCACGGGCGCGACGTCCTCTACATCGTGGAGGAGCGGGCCAAGAACCGCCCCAGCCTGGTGACCGACGTCGGCGTCCGCCTGCCCAGCCACCTCACAGCCAGTGGCCGCGCGATTCTCGCAGCGCTGCCCAAGTCGCAGGTGCGGGCGCTCTATCCGAACGCTGCGGCCTTCACGTCGCGGCACGAGGTGGAGTTCCCCATCATGAAGTACTCTGCGTTGTCCTCCCACCTGGACCAGGTGCGGCAGCGCGGTTACGCCACCGAGAACGGCGAAATCACCCCGGGTTTCGGTTCCATCGCCGCCGCTGTGACGGACCATGTGGGATGGCCGACGGCGGCAGTAGCCGTGACGTTCCTGGAGGACAAAGTGCCGGCCGAGCAATGGCCGGTCCTTGCCGCCCGTATCCGCAAGGCGGCGGACGAACTGTCCGTCCGGATCCACGGACGCCCGGCCGTCTAAGTTGCCTGTCCCCACCCCAACTAGGTCGCAGTTCAGGTCGTTTCCAGCGCTGGGAACGACCTCAAGTGCGACTTACTTGGGATGACGAGGCCTGCGGCTTAGGGGGCTCCAGGTGGCTCCGGGGTCTCGCGTTCTACGAGTGCGCGGAACACTTCCAGTTCGCCTTTGAAGCTGCCCTTGTAGGAGCCCGTTGCGAAGAGGCGCCCAAAGATTCCTGCAATGAATCCCCGCGTGACGAACTGCTGGTTGAGGCACGTTCCTGCACCCTCGGGCAGGAACGTGACGTCCGATTCGCCCTTGAGGATCGCGTTGCCGAAGCGCGTGCGGATATGCCGTGGCCGCTCGACAGCCAGGACTTCGGTAGGGGTGGACATCCGCCCGAACCACACCGTGTAACTGCTGCCTGCCTCATCGATCGGCCCCACGCGATCGGTCACACGGGTGACGCCGCCGATCCATTCCTTGAACCGGTCCTGGTCCGTCCAGGTGGCGAAAACACGTTCGGGTGGCGCGGCAATAAACGTGGACACGTGGAATGTTCCCATGGGTTCAGCATGCGCTTCTTCGCAGACGAATTCGAGATTCTTTGAGCCTCGATGTGTCAGTTGTTTGACCGGTCGCAGGGTCAGTCGCGCGGGTCTGTAATCCCGGACAGCACCCGCTTAAAAGCCGTTCCCGGCGCCCGGGGAACAGGCTCTACTGGATACAGAAGATCTTTCACCCAGACATATTTCGAGAGATGAAGGAGCCACCATGGCACCCGCCGATTTCACTACAGGAGCCCGCCCGGTCAAAGCCGCCCGTGGCACGGAGCTCACCGCAAAGTCCTGGCAGACCGAGGCGCCGTTGCGCATGCTCATGAACAACCTGGACCCGGAGGTTGCTGAGCGTCCGGATGACCTGGTGGTCTATGGCGGCACCGGCCGCGCCGTTCGCTCGTGGGCTGCGTTTGATGCGATCACCCGGACCCTGGAAACCATGGAGAAGGACGAGACCCTGCTGGTGCAGTCGGGCAAGCCGGTGGGTGTGTTCCGCACGAATGAGTGGGCGCCGCGTGTGCTTTTGGCGAACTCGAACCTGGTGGGGGACTGGGCGACGTGGCCGGAGTTCCGCCGCCTTGAGGCTGAGGGCCTGACGATGTATGGGCAGATGACCGCGGGGTCGTGGATTTACATCGGCACGCAGGGCATCCTGCAGGGCACGTACGAGACGTTCGCGGCTCTGGGGAACAAGCTCGTCGCGGAAGGCCGGCACCCGGCACCTGCTGCGGAGGGTTCCACCGAGGGCCCGTTGGCGGGGACGCTGACCTTGACGGGTGGGTGTGGCGGCATGGGCGGTGCGCAGCCGCTGGCCGTGACCTTGAACGACGGCGCCTGCCTGATCATCGATGTTGACGAGACCCGCCTGCGCCGCCGTGCCGGGAAACGCTACTTGGACGAGGTCGAAACGGACCTGGACACCGCGATCGCGAAGGTCCTCAAGGCCAAGGAAGAACGTCGTGGCTGGTCCGTTGGGTACGTGGGTAACGCCGCCGAGGTCTTCCCCGAACTCCTGCGCCGCCACAAGGCAGGAGAGCTGACCATTGACGTGGTCACGGACCAGACGTCCGCGCATGATCCGTTGTCCTACCTGCCTGAGGGCATCACCGTGGCCGAATGGCACACCGAAGCCGCAGCCGACCCGGAAGGGTTCACCAAGAAGGCCCAGGCCTCCATGGCCCGCCACGTGCAGGCGATGGTGGAGTTTCAGGACGCCGGGGCCGAGGTCTTCGATTACGGCAACTCCATCCGGGACGAGGCCCGCAAAGGCGGCTACACCCGTGCGTTCGAGTTCCCGGGGTTTGTTCCGGCGTATATCCGCCCGTTGTTCTGCGAGGGCCTGGGCCCGTTCCGCTGGGTGGCGCTGTCCGGGGACCCGGAAGACATCCGCGTCACGGATGAGGCGATCAAGGAACTCTTCCCGGAGAACAAGCACCTGCACAAGTGGATCGACGCCGCCCAGGAAAGGGTGGAATTCGAAGGCCTGCCGGCCCGTATTTGCTGGCTTGGGTACGGCGAACGCCACCAGGCCGGGCTGCTCTTCAACAAGCTCGTGGCCGAGGGCAAGGTCAAGGCACCGATCGTCATCGGCCGTGACCACCTGGACTCCGGCTCTGTCGCATCCCCGTACCGCGAAACCGAAGCGATGAAGGACGGCTCGGACGCGATCGCCGACTGGCCGCTGCTGAACGCCCTCACCGCCGCGTCCTCCGGCGCTACCTGGGTTTCGATCCACCACGGCGGCGGGGTCGGGATTGGCCGGTCCATCCACACCGGGCAGGTTTCCGTGGCCGACGGCACCGAACTCGCCGCGGCGAAACTGACCGCGCTGCTGACCAACGACCCCGGCATGGGCGTGATCCGCCACGCAGACGCCGGCTACGAACGCGCCATCGACGTCGCCCACGAACGCGGCGTCCGCATCCCCATGAACGAAGGCAAGTAAGTGACCATTACCTCAAACGAACAACTCACCGTCACCCTCGGCTCCAGCGGCGTGACCCCGGAAGACGTCGTCGCCGTCGCACGCCACGACGCCAAGGTGACCATCTCCCAGGACGCCCTGGACACGGTTGCCAAAGTCCGCGCCCACATTGATGACCTGGCCACCAGCGAGGTGCCCGCCTACGGCATCTCCACCGGTTTTGGTGCGCTGGCCAACCGCCACATTCCCAACGAGCTCCGCACGCAGCTGCAGAAGTCGCTCATCCGCAGCCACGCCGCCGGCATGGGCCCGGCCGTTGAACGCGAAGTCATCCGTGGCATCATGTTCCTCCGTGCCAAGACCCTCGCCTCGGGCCGCACGGGTGTCCGGCCCGTGGTCCTGCAGACCATGGTGGACGTCCTCAACGCGGGCATCACCCCGGTGGTCCGCGAGTTCGGTTCGCTTGGCTGCTCCGGCGACCTCGCGCCGCTGTCCCACTGCGCGCTGGTTCTCATGGGCGAAGGCGAAGCAACAGGGCCCGACGGCGAACTGTACGGCGCCGCCGGCAAGGCACCTGTCGCAGAGCTGCTGGCGCAGCACGGCATCGAGCCTGTCACGCTGGCCGAAAAGGAAGGCCTGGCGCTGGTCAACGGTACCGAGGGCATGCTCGGTATGTTGCTGATGGCCATCGCGGACCTGCGCATGTTGCTTGCGACAGCGGATGTCACTGCCGCCCTCAGCGTCGAGGCCCTCCTCGGCACGGACCAGGTGTTCCTGCCCGAACTCCACGCGGCACTGCGCCCGCACCCGGGCCAGGCCGCCAGCGCGGACAACATGCTCCGCGTGCTGTCCAACTCCCCGATCGTCGCCTCGCACCGCGTCAACGACACCAAGGTCCAGGACGCCTACTCCCTCCGCTGCGCCCCGCAGGTTGCCGGAGCTGTCCGCGACACCGTTGACCACGCCGCGCTGGTCGCCTCCCGCGAGCTCGCCGCTGCGATCGACAACCCGGTGGTCCTCCCGGACGGCCGCGTGACCTCCAACGGCAACTTCCACGGCGCACCAGTGGCCTACGTGCTGGACTTCCTGGCCATAGCCGTCGCGGACCTGAGCTCCATTGCCGAGCGTCGCACGGACCGCATGCTGGATCCCGCCCGTTCGCACGGGCTCCCGGCCTTCCTCGCCGCGGATCCCGGCGTGGACTCCGGCCTCATGATCGCCCAGTACACGCAGGCCGGCCTGGTCTCGGACAACAAGCGCCTGGCCGTACCGGCATCAGTGGACTCCATCCCGAGCTCCGCCATGCAGGAGGACCACGTGTCCATGGGCTGGCACGCCGCCCGGAAGCTGCGCAAGGCCGTGGAGAACCTGCGGCGGGTGCTCGCCGTCGAGCTTGTCACCAGCGCCCGCGCCATCGATATGCGCACGCAGCTGTCCGACGGCGAACTCACGCCGGGTCCTGCCGGTGCGGCAGTGCTTGAGGTGCTTCGCGAGGTGGTCCAGGGTCCGGGCACCGACCGGTTCCTGTCGCCCGAGCTCGAAGCGGCTGACCGTTTGGTTGGCTCGGGTGCCGTCCGGGCGGCCGCCGAATCCGCCGTCGGGATTTTGGCCTGACGTCGAATAAAAGCCTCATTTGAGGCGCATGTTTGTCACGTTCCGGAAATTGTTCGCAACGCAGTCTCCGGGACGTGGCAAATGTAGTAATACTTATGGTGTACGTCACGTCCACGCCAACGATGTCGTGGGCTTGACGGTCATCCGTTTTACACAAGTCAATACACAACGAACATCCACAAAGGGGTAGAAGTTCAATGAAGGCACGCGGAGCAGTCCTGTCCAGGCGAAACGCTCACACGGCTACGGTGTCCGACTGGAGGCAACTCCGGGTGGGCGAAATGGTGGAAGTGGTCAAGTACGCCCACGTCATCGCAACCGGCCAGATCGAGGAAGTTTCCAGCAGCGGGAATGTGGTGTGGCTTGAACATTCAGGGCCCGGGGTCACCGAAGAGGGCAAGGAACTCTTCATGAAGTCCGACGGCGTCACCCTCCGCCGCGCATAACCACCCAACTGAGTCGCACTTCAGGTCGTTCCCGGCGCTGGGAACGACGTCAATTGCGACCTACTTGGGGGAGCTTAAACAGAAACCGGGGCCTGTCCCTTTCCGCGGGTAGTAGAGCGGAAAGGGACAGGCCCCGGTTTTTGGCTTCGCTGCCAAGAACCTGCCTTCGTGGGTGTGGTCAGGCGGCGAGGGCTTCGTGGGTCTGGCCGAAGGGAACGGATTCGTCCAGGGCCACGGTGTAGGTGCCGGGCTCGTGGCGCGTCACCAGTATGCCGCAGTTAGCTTCTGCTGCTGCGCTTTCGATCAGGGTATCCACGGCGCGGTCGAGTCCGTCGTGGATCTCGCCTGCCTCGGAAAAGGACAGGCGGATTTCGCGTTCTGCCGTCATTGCAGTCATTGGGGGACCTCCTATTACGTGCCGCATGCGAGGGCGACCCATCAATCATAGGACCTCTGATCCAAATATTTGTAAGATGACTGGCAGCTAAGTGATGTGTGTCTCACCGGCGGACCATGGCCCGGAGCAGCTTCACAGCTACGGACAGCGCAGCAATGTCCATGGGACCTGGCTTGATGGCTTCCTGGATGGTCTCCTGGATGCGCGCCAGTTGTTCGATGTTTCCCCGTTCCCAATCCATGATCCGCTCTACGGGATCGCTGACTGTCGAGGAGCGGGGAGTGTGCCGGACCACGGCCTTGGTCAGGTCCGCCAGCACCAGGTACATGTCATCCCGCAAGGCCGCCCGGGCCAGGGATTCCCAGTGGGTGTCCCTGGAGAGCATGGTGATGTGTTCCAGGAGGGGGATGGCGGAAATACGCTCGAACACCGCGAAATACACCTCGGCCACGGCTTCCACCGGTTCTTGGAGTTCCTCGGCGATCGCGGAGATGTCCAGCAGGCCGTAGCTCACCAGGAGCTCGGAGGCCCGGATGCCCAGGCTGTGCGGCAAACCCACGGAGTCGGTGTGGGCCAGGCGTTTTAAGGAGTGGGCCAGGTTGATGCCGTGCAGGAATCCCGTGAAGTTGGCCCGCATCAACGCCATGGGACGTTCCAGCCGGGCGAATGCATCCGCCACCGGCTTGTCCCGGAAATCATGGGTGACGTACCAACGGACTGAACGGTCCAGCAGGCGTCGCATGTCCAGGGCCACAGCCGCTCCGTGCTCGCTCGGCGTGCTGGACGGAAGCTGGGCGATGGTCTCCATGACGGAATCGAAGTCCCAGATCTCCCGCATCACCACGAACGCCCTGGCCACGGCAGTGGCGGACACCGTGGTCTCCTCCATGGCCCGGAAGGCGAAGGAGATGCCACCCATGTTGATCATGTCGTTGGCTACCACCGTGGCGACGATTTCGCGGCGCAACGGGTGGGTGGCGAGGTGCTCGCCGAACCGTTCGGAGACCTGCTTGGGGAAGTAGGAGTGCAAGGTTTGCGAGAACCACGGATCGTCCGCCAGGCCACCGTCCGTGAGTTCCTTGGCGAGCTCGATCTTGGCATAGGCCGCCAGGACCGCCAGCTCCGGGGTGGTCAGGCCCTTGCCCGTCAGGATCCGCGCCCGGAGTTCCTCGTTGCTTGGCAAACATTCCAACTGGCGGTCAAGGTCCGTTGCCGCTTCCAGCCAATCCATGGTCCGTTCAAAACTGGGGCTCCACTCCACGGCCAACTGCTTGTCGTTAAGGAGGAGCGTGTTTTGGTGGTCATTGGTTTTGAGGACCAGCCGGCCCACTTCGCCCTGGAGCGAGTGCAGGAACCCCGTCCGCTCCGCCACGGACATTCGTCCTGCGGAAATCATCCGGTCCAGGAACACCTTGATGTTGACCTCGTGGTCCGAACAGTCCACGCCGGCCGAATTGTCGATTGCGTCCGTATTCACCAGGATTCCAGCAAGGGCTGCCTCGATCCGGCCCCGCTGGGTCACCCCGAGGTTTCCGCCCTCGGCGATGATGTGCGCGCGGAGATCCCGGGCGTCCACGCGGATGGCGTCGTTGGACTTGTCCCCGACGTCCGCGTGGGTTTCCGTGGATGCCTTGACGTAGGTGCCGATGCCTCCGTTGTACAGGAGGTCCACTGGTGCCTTGAGGATGGCGCGGAGCAGCTCGGGCGGGCTGGCCGCCGTCGTGCTTTCCTCCATGCCCAAGGCGAGGCGGACCTCTTCGGTGACCGGAACCGACTTTTCCGAGCGGGAGTACACGCCGCCGCCGGGGCTCAGTTTGGTGGGGTCGTAGTCGGCCCAGGAGGAGCGGGGGAGTTTGAAGAGGCGTTCGCGTTCCTTGTAAGAGGCTGACGGGTCCGGGGTGGGGTCAAGGAAGACATGCCGGTGGTCGAACGCGGCTATCAGTTTGATGTGGTTGGACAGGAGCATGCCGTTGCCGAAGACGTCGCCGCTCATGTCCCCGATCCCCACCACCGTGAAGTCCTCGGCGCGGGAGTCGATGGTGAGTTCGCTGAAGTGATGCCGCACGGACTCCCAAGCCCCGCGTGCTGTGATGCCCATCTGCTTGTGGTCGTAGCCCACCGAGCCGCCGGACGCGAAGGCGTCTCCCAACCAGAACCCGTACTCCGTCGCCACCGAGTTGGCGAGGTCGGAAAACGCGGCCGTTCCCTTGTCCGCGGCCACCACGAGGTAGTAGTCGTCGCCGTCGTGCCGGACGACGCGAGGTGGCGCCACCACCGTGCCGTTGGAGCCGCCGTCGGGATCCGCCAGCAGGTTGTCCGTGAGGTCCAGGAGGCCGCGGATGAAAGTCCGGTAGCTTTCCTGTCCTTCGGCGAGCCACGCCGCACGGTCCTCGGCGGGGTCCGGAAGGAGCTTGGGAAAGAAGCCGCCCTTGGCGCCCGTGGGTACGATGACCGCATTCTTGACGGTCTGGGCCTTCACGAGTCCCAGGATCTCCGTGCGGAAATCCTCCCGCCGGTCAGACCAGCGCAGGCCGCCGCGCGCAATCGGGCCGAAGCGGAGGTGCACGCCCTCAACGCGCGGCGAGTAGACCCAGATCTCGAACTTGGGCCGGGGCGCAGGAGCCGCGGGAATGCTGGACGGATTCAGCTTGACGCTGATGTAGGGCTTGTCCAGGTAGAAGTTGGTGCGCAGGGTGGCCTCCACCAGGCTCGCCAGTTGCCGCAGGAGCCGGTCCGCATCGAGGACCGGCACGGCGTCGATTGCTGCGGTCAACGCTGTCCGGGCTTGATGGATGGCTTGGGTCCTGTGGCTCAACTCGCTGGTGCCTTCTTCGAAGACATCGCCCTCGCCTGCATGTGCGCCGGGGCCGGGTTCGAACAGGTCCGGGGCAAAGCGGTCCGGGTTGAACTTGGCATCGAACAACTCCAGCAGCGCATGCGTGGCCGTGACATTGGCCCGCAGGGTATCCGCAATGAAGCCATACGAGTTGGTGCTGCCCAATTGCCGCAGGTATTTGGCATAGGCGCGCAGGATCGCCACCCGGCGCCAGTCGATGCCCTCCCTGATCACCAAGGCGTCGAAGGCATCCGACTCCGCATCGCCGCGCATCGAGGCGCAGAACGAGTCGGCCAGCAGTTCAGCCGTCGGCAGCGGATCGACTCCGCGCGGGTACTTCAACCCGAGGTCGTAGAGGAAGAACTGCCGGCCATCCGCGCGCTGCACATCGAAGGGCCGCTGGTCCAGGACCTTCAGTCCCAGATTGTGAAAGAACGGCAGGATCTCCGTGAGGCTCTGCGGACGGGTCAGGTACAGGCGTACGCGGGCGTCCTCGGTCAGGATGGCGGTGCCGGGACGTTTGTAGACGGAGAGGATGGGGTCTCGGTCGCCATCCTCGGGGAAGCCCTCAAACCTGGCAATGTCCGCAACGGCATCCTCCACCTCGTACTCGGCCTTGTAGCTTGCGGAAAAGGCGGTAGCCCACTGCGCCGAGAGCTGGGTGGCTTCCTCCCTCGGGTACCTGGCCTGCAGTGCCTCGTCCAGGCCCTGCGCCCAGGAACGCGTGGCGGCGATGATGCGCTGCTCCAGGACGGCTGAATCGATGAGGGCCGCTGAATCGACGACGGCGGCAGTCACCCCTTGCGGACTGGTTCCGCTTTCGCTGTGGTTGCCGCTGTGTTCCGCTGCCTCCGGCAGCAGGATCCGGAAGAACACCCGTGCCATGGCAGATTCGCCCAGCCGTAGTTCGAACTCGATCTCTTCGGCACCGAAGGCCTCGCGCAGTTCGCGCTCGATGTTGAGCCGGACGGCCGTGCTGTACCGGTGGCGTGGCAAGAAAACCAACGCCGTCATGAACCGGCCATAGGAGTCCGGGCGAAGGAAGAGCCGGGTGCTGTGGCGTTCCTGCAGGCGCAGGATTTCGCGGGCGTGCACCGCCAGTTGTTCGGCGTCGATGTGGAACAGTTCATCCCGCGGGTAGGCGTCCATCACGCCCACCAGTTCCTTGCCGGGGTGGGATTCCGCGGGGTAGCCGAACATCCGGAGTACATCGAGCACAGTGTCCCGGATGACGGGGATCTGCAGGGCTGAATGGGCAGAGGAATTCGGAGAGAACAAGCCAACGAAGGTGTGCCCGCCGTGCACGCCGGGGATTCGCACCTTCATCTCGTCGAGGTACGCATGGCGCAGTACCGTCGAGCGGCGGGTGGACTTGGTGAGCGTGAGGATTGGCGTCCCGGAACGTGGGTTGTCCACGGTGGTCTCCGTGGCTGGCGGGTCCTGCAGGATGCCGAACCCCAGTCCATCCGGCCCGCGATACCCGAGGAACACGAAATTTCCGTCCTCCAGCCAGCGCAGCAGTTCTTGGGCTTCGTCCGTTCCGGGCTCGGACTGACCGTCCAGTTCCCGGAGCGCGCTCTCCAGCCGTGCGTGCATGGACACGGCGTCCTCGGCCGCGGCGAGAACGTCGCGAATCACGGCCTCCACGCGGGAGATCAGCCGCGCGGTGGCTTCCTCATCCGCCAGCCGTGGGATGTCCAGCGCCAACCAGGCCTCGGTGAGGCTGCCGGCGTCGTGCGTTTCCGGTGGGTGTTCGACGCCGGTGGGCAGCCCCGTGCGGTGCGGTCCCCGGTGGAGGCCGGTAAGGCGGTGGCTGGCGGGGTCGCGTTCGACGAGGAACGTGGGGTGGACCAGGAGGCGGATCGACGACGTGTCCCTGGCGATCTCCGCCGTGACGGAAGGAAGGAGATAGGGAAGGTCGTCCGTGACGATCGCAATGACGCTCGCATCGGCCTCGTGCAGGACGCCGATCACGGATTGCCCGGGCTCGCGGCGTTCAGCCAGGGTCCGGTGATAGCGGGCGCGTTCCATGAGGGTTTCGGGCGGGTAGTTGAGGACATCGTCGTCGGCCACGTGCTCGTAGTAGTCGGTGAGAAACCCGTCCGCCGGCTCCATTGTGGGTGCCATGTCGCGCCTCCGCTGCCCTGGGGCTGCGCAAGTAGCGGCCGTACTGGTGCGGTCGGCGAAGTCCCTGCGCCTCATCCCATGATCGTCTCCGAGGGGCCGGCGGTAAAGCCTTGAGGGAGGTCTTCCCCTCCCGAGGACAGGGTGCGACTGCGGGCCGATGTGTTTGCACACGGCACGCAAAGGGGCATACCCTTGAGGTGTGGTCAGCAAGGATATGTCCCTTGTTATCGCACCTAAGAGCGCTTCGCGCTGAACAAGGACCCGATTGCCGTCGGGTCTTTCGTTTTTAACGAAGCAGCCGGCTGTTGCCCGCTGCGAAGTAGTTTATCGAGAGTTAACTACTTATTAGTTCATGGTGGATGTTGTCCTCAGACAAGCACTCAGCCCCTTGCCGGAAATCCGGCAAGGGGCTGATCTGTTTGTCCCGCGGGTGTTTAGCGCTTGACGGCGTCGAGCTTGAGCATTTTGGCGATGACGTTGTCGAGTTCGGAGTCGTCGAAGATTTTCTTCCAGTCGTCCTTGATAATGGTGTCCTTGCCGTACTGGATGGCGATTTCGCAGGCCTCGGAGAACGGGTTGGAGCCACGGAGGGCGTTGGTGAGGGCGATCTGGACGTGGCCGAAGAGCATGGCCTTGGCGGCTGCTTCGGGGACGCCGACGGTGTGGACGGTTTCGTGGAGGGCTTCGTTCAGCAGGGTGCCGATCATGCAGGCCACGGTCTCCACCAGGGTGGGTTCCAGGACGGCGAGCTGGTAGACGGTGACCCAGTGGACGTCGATCACGGGGGCGTAGATGGTGCGGATGACGGCTTCGGCTGCGTCGCGGGTGGCGGTGGGGGCGTCGTCGTCGATGGCTGCGACCACGTTCTGGGGTGCGCCTTCGCCGCCGAAGGTGTCGGCCCATTCTTCCTTGGTGGTGCGCTCAAGGAACACGGACGGGTGGCAGGGGTGGGCGACAGCCTGGACCACGTCATCGCGCTTGGCCAGCAGGCCGGCGTAGGCTGCGGCCGGGTCGAGGGTCAGGAGGATGGAGCCTGCCTTCATCTGCGGGACCACGCCTTCGGAGACGATGCCCAGGACGGTGTCCGGGACAGCAAGGATCACGACGTCGGCGCCCTTCACGGCGTCGTCGGTGGCGGTGATCTCGCGGCCCTCAGCCTGGATGCGTTCCTGGCCGGCGGGGGAGTTCTCGCTGTAGAAGACGGTGTGGCCGGACTTCTGGAGGTTCCGGGAAACGCGCATCCCCATCTTGCCTCCGGCTCCGATCACGGCGACGGTCAAAGTTTCTGCAGTCATTTCACTTGCTCCTTAGGAAATCGAGGCTTTGCTGGGTCCACTGGTTTTCGAGGCGGATGGTTTCTGCTTCGGTGTCCTGCCAGGGCAGCCAGTGTTCGACGATTTGGTTGATGTTTCTGGTTTTCGGCTGGATCTTTTCGACCATGTAGTCGTAGTCGAGGAGGCCCTCGCCGAGGGGTGCACCGGAGTACGTGAATCCGACCCATCCCTGCTTGCGGCTGAACGCAAAGTCTTTGATGTGCATGTTCAGCACATGCGGGGCCACCTGGTCGATGACCTGTTGCGGCATCTCCAGGGCAGCGACGGTGTTGGCGGGGTCGCTGCAGATCCCCAGGAACGGGCTGTTGACCGCCTGGACCACGGACAGGATCCGTTGCGTGGGGACTTGTTCGTAGGTTTCGATCGCGATCCGTACCCCGGCGGCTTCGAACTCGGGAAGCACCTGCGTGAAGATATCGACCGCTTCTTCGGTGGTGGGGGTGTGCCCGGGGGTGTTGAACATGCTCCGGAGCAGGTCCGAGCCCAGAATTCCCGCGATGTGCAGGAACTTCCGGAGGTGCACTTCCTGGATGCCTTTGGTGCCCAGTTCCAGGGTGATCCCGAGCCCGTCCGCCGTCGCGCGGACGGCGGCGAGGTCGGCGTCGTCCATGTCCTCCAGCGGTGCGTAGTCACAGATCTGGAACAAATCCACGCCCAGGTCCGCGGCGCGCCCGAGGGCGTCGTGGATGGTCAGGGGTTCGCTGACCTGGTCCGAGAGCTGCCAGAAGAACGCGTAACTGCTCAAACCAATGCGACTCTGCCCGATCCTGCTCATGCTGGCACCTCCTGTGTTGCCAACCGTGCGGCGGTTTCGTCGAGGATGGTTTTCAGCGCGGCGGGGTCGTGCGCGAAGCGGCCCAGGAAAAGACCGGCGACGGCGGTGTCCAGTTCGGTGATCAGGCCCGGTCCGGCACTGCCGCCGTACATGACCCGGCTGGTCTCCTGGCCCGGCAGCGAACGCAGGTGCGCATCGAGGCCGCGGACCACGGTACTGATGTACTCCGGGGTGGCGGGTTCGGGTGCGCCGATGGCCCACTGCGGCTCGTACGCGACGATGGTCCTGCCCACAGGGCCGAGGGTTGCTGCGCGGTTGAGGGCGGCGTCGATTTCGGCGGTGCACCGGGTAATTGCTTCTTCGGGGGAGCCTGCGGTGAGTTCCCCGACGCAGAGCACGGGGGTGAGGCCGTTGCGGTACGCGGCAGCGGTTTTCAGGCCGATGATGCGGTCGTCTTCACCGAAGATCCGGCGCCGTTCAGCGTGGCCTACTTCGACGTAGCGTCCACCGAGTTCGGCCACGGTCTTGCCGCCGACTTCGCCGGTGTAAGCGCCTTCGTCTTCCCAGAAGAGGTCCTGCGCCCCGGTACCCACCTGCGCGGAACCGAGGATCCGGGCAGCCTCGGGCAGCGCGGGCAGGACCGGAAGGATGAACAGTTCGATCTCGCCGTTCTGCACCGCGGGGTGTTTCAGGGCGATCGTGGCCACGTCGCGGCAGTAGTCGATGGAGCGGGCGTGCCCGAAGTACATCTTCAGGCTCACCCCGACCACGGCCTTGGCGGGAACGGGGTTAGCAGCTGGTGACACCTTCGTAGTCCTTAATCAGGGTGACTTTCTCTGCCGAGGCGGAGGTCTCGTCGAAGGTGTAGGTCAGCCATTCCTTGGCCAGGCGGCGGGCGAGTTCCAGGCCGATGACGCGCTGTCCCATGGTGAGGATCTGGGCGTTGTTGGACAGGATGGAGCGTTCCACGGAGAAGGAATCGTGCGCGGTGACGGCACGGACGCCGGGGACCTTGTTCGCCGCGATCGCCACGCCCAGGCCGGTGCCGCAGACCAGCAGGGCACGGTCGGCTTTGCCGGCGGCGACGAGTTCGGCGGCGGCGATCGCCACGGACGGGTAAGGCGTGTGGGAAGTGGCGTCCACCCCGACGTCGGTCACGGACTCCACCAGCGGGTTCGCTTCCAGGTCAGCCTTGAGGGCTTCCTTGTATTCGAATCCGGCGTCGTCCGATCCGATGACCAGGCGCAGTGTGGCGCTCATGCGTTCTCCTTAACAGTGTTCTTAACGGTGGTTTCACCAATGAGGGTGTTGTGGATGGCCCGGACGATCAGGGCCATGGAGATGGCTCCGGCGTCCGGGGTTCCGAGGCTCTTTTCGGCGTGCGGGCGGGCCCGGCCCATCAGGGGCAGCAGGTTCGCGGTCGCTTCGGCGGACTGCTCCGCGACCGTGGCGGCAGTACCCCACGCGTCCCGGAGCGAACCGCCGTCGTTCACCGCGGCGGTGAGGGCGTCACTGAACGGGGACAAGACGTCCACCAGGGTCTTGTCGCCGACCTTGGCTTTGCCGAAGTCCATGATGGAGCGCTTCGCTTCGGCCACACCGGCGGCCACGGCCGCGGCGTTCGGGGCATCAGTGTCGCCCACGGCGGCCCCGACCGCGCGCAGGGCCATGCCCCACAACGCCCCCGAGGTGCCACCGGCCTTGTCAGCCCAGGCGTCAGCGGCCAGGTTCAGCACGGTCCCGGCACCGGCACCACGGACGACGGCGTCTGCCGCGGCAGCAGTGGCGGCGTGGATACCGCGTTCCATGCCGATGCCGTGGTCACCGTCCCCGGCGATCGCGTCGATCCTGCCGAGCTCGGCCACGTTCGCGTCGATCACGGCCTTCGCCGCGTCCAGGGCGGCCAGCACAGCACCGGCCGATCCCTTCGATTCCTGGCTCGCGTCCGGGATCAGGGCCAACTGCTCCGTGTCAAAGGCGAGTTCCTCGGCGTCGAGCGCCTGGGCGGTGACGGCTCCCCGGCGGAACGCGGGAGCGTCGGCGGGGGCCAGCCAGAGTTCCTCGAGCTGGTCGTCGAGCCAGAACAGGGTCAAAGAGGTGCCGGCCATGTCGAAGCTGGTCACGAGCTCACCGACCTGCGGGTCAACGGCCACCACGCCGGCATCGGCCAGGAGCTGGGCGACGCGGCGGTAGACCACAAACAGTTCTTCGTACTTCACCGATCCGAGGCCGTTAAGAATAGGTACCACCCGTGCACCCTCCACCGAGACACCATCCGGGACTTCCGCGAGGAGGTCCTTCACGAGCAGCTCGGCGAGCTCATCCGCGGTGGGGATGTCCGTTTCGGCGATGCCGGGTTCGCCGTGAATGCCCATGCCCACCGCCATCCGCCCCGCCGGAACAGTGAAGAGCGGCTCGGGTGCGCCGGGCAGGGTGCAGCCGGTGAACGCGACCCCGAAGGACCGGGTCCGGTCGTTGGCGCGGTTCGCGATCTCCACGACCGAATCCATCGAGTGGCCCGCTTCGGCGGCTGCGGCGGCGACCTTGAACACCGTCAGGTCCCCGGCGATCCCGCGGCGCTTGTGCTTCTCCGCCAACGGTGCCGAGGAGATGTCGTCCGTGACCGCGATGCTGCGGCAATCAATGCCCTCAGCACGGAGCTTGTCCTGGACCTGGGTGAAGTGCAGGACATCTCCGGCGTAGTTGCCGTACCCGAGCAGCACGCCCGCACCGTTGGACGCAGCCTTGGCCACGTTGTAGACCTGCTGCGCGGATGGGGAAGCGAACAGGTTTCCCATCGCCGCACCATGGGCCAAACCCTGGCCCACCAGGCCCGCGAACGCCGGGTAGTGGCCCGAGCCGCCGCCGATCACCAAGGCGACCGTGTCCGGCGTCGAACGCGTACTCCGCGCAACACCACCGGACACGCGACGGACCCACCGGCCGTGCGATGCGACGAAGCCTTCGATCATCTCGTCAGCGAAAGCTGCGGGTTCATTGAATAAGCGGGTCATGCGGAGGCTCCTGGAGCAATTGGCGTGAAGTGGGAGGTGGAGAGGGGTGCCCGCCCGTCGGGAGGGCACCCCGGCTAAGGGGTTACGGCTCTGCGCGGTGCCCGACGCCCTGCGGGTCAAGTGCCTCGGCGGAGGTGCCTTCGGCGGCCTTGCCCTGGCGGCTCAGGACCACCATGAGGATGGAGGAGAGCAACATGAAGCCGCCAACTACGAACATGGGAACCGTGTAGTTGCCGGTCCAGTCCTTGAGCCAGCCAGTGATGTAGCCGGCGCTGAAGCCGGCCAGGTTGCCAACCGTGTTGATCAAGGCGATGCCTGCGGCCGCTGCTGCGCCGGTGAGGAACTGCGTGGGAACGGTCCAGAAGTTGGGCAGTGCCGCGAAGATGGACATGGCCGTGATGGTGATGACGGCGATGGTCGCAGCGGGGGAGCCGGCAAAGAGCGCCAGCGGGATGCTGAGGCCGCCGATCAGTGCCGGGAGGGCGATGTGCCAGGTCTTGACGCCGCGCTTGGTGGCGTCCTTGGACCAGAAGTACAGGGCGAACGCTGCCGGCAAGTACGGGATGGCGGTGATCAGGCCCTTCTGGAAGACGTCGAACTTGGCGCCGTAGAGGCCTTCGAAGCCCGCGATGATGGTCGGCAGGAAGAAGCCCAGGGCATAGAGGCCGTAGATGAAGCCGAAGTAGATCAGGGAGAGCATCCAGACCCGGCCGTTGCCGAACACGGTGCGGACGCTGACGTGCTTGTTGTTGGCGGCCGTGGCGTTCTTTTCCTTTTCAAGGGCACCGGTCAGCCAGGTCTTTTCCTCGGCTGTGAGCCACTTGGCCTTGGCGGGGTTGTCGGCCAGGTAGAACCAGGCGATGACACCGATCACGATTGCCGGAACCGCGACGCCGAAGAACATGAAGCGCCAGCCTTCAAGGCCGAAGAACACGCCGTGCTGCTGGATCAGCGCACCGGCAAGGGGAGCACCGATCACGGTGGTCAGCGGCTGGGCCAAGTAGAACAGGGCAAGGATCTTGCTGCGGTGCTTGGACGGAACCCAGAGGCTCAGGAACAGGATGGCGCCCGGGAAGAAACCGGCCTCGGCAACACCCAGGATGAAGCGCAGGATGTAGAGCTGCTCAACGTTGCCAACCCACGTGAAGAGCAGGGACACGATGCCCCAGCTGACCATGATGCGGGCAAGCCAGCGGCGGGCGCCGAACTTGTGTAGGGCCAGGTTGCTGGGGACTTCCAGCAGGATGTAGCCGATGAAGAACACGCCGGAGGCGAAACCGAACTGGGCTGCGGACAACGCCAGGTCATTGTTCATGCCATTGGGCCCGGCGAAGGAGATGGCCGTGCGGTCCAGGTAATTGATGAAGAACATCAGGGCGACGAACGGCACCAGCCGGATCGCCACCTTCTTGATTGCGGATTTCTCTACCACCGATTGTGTGGTGTCCACATTGACTCCTAGATGTTGGTGTCCCCGCAGATCCTGCATTGGATGCGCCGGGCTGACTCGTGGATTGCCGGTCTGGGTCCGGCCAAAACGAAGCTTGTGACTTAAACCATAGGACTGGAATCTAAATTGGTCAACCGGTTGATGTGTTCTTCTTTTTGGTCGCCTTCGATGCTGCCCCTTGATTGGTCATCCGGTTGCTACGCTTTGAGGATGCCTGTGAATCCTGCCGCCGCAGCGGCCCAAATGACGGCGGCTCTCGCGCCCATGGAGCAGGGCTCCGTCGTGTCCGAAGTGGCCGAGCGACTGCTCGCCTACTTCACCAGCGGCGACATCGCTCCGGGCACGCGACTACCGGCCGAGCGCACGCTGGCAGCGTCTTTGGGTGTTGGACGATCGGCCATCCGCGAGGCCTTGGCCGCCTTGGAGATTCTCGGCATCGTCATTGTCCGGCCAGGCTCCGGAACGTACCTGCGCGACGGCGTCTCCGAACTTTTGCCGCGGACGCTCAGCTGGGGCCTGATGCTGGGGGAGCCGCGGACGCGGGAGCTTGTTGAACTCCGCAGCGGCCTGGAAGTGCAGGCTGTGGAGTTGGCTGCCGGGCGGGTCACCGACGAGGCCCTGGAACGCATGCGCGCCAACCTCGATGCCATGGAGAAGAACCTCGATGACCTGGCAGCGTACGTCGAGGCAGATGCGGCGTTCCACCGGGAGATCGCTGCCGCCTCCGGGAACATGGTCCTCGAGGAACTTTTGCAGAGCATCCGGTCCCTGCTGAGGATTTGGGTGGACCGCGCACTGACGGACGAAGGCCACGCGGAAGCCGCCCTCAAGGAACATACGGCGATCTATGAAGCTTTGAAGGCCCGGGACGTCGACGCTGTCACCAAGCAGATGCGTTCCCACATGGTCACCGCATCCCGCCGGCTCCTCGCAGGCTTCGACGCGGCCCAGTAAATCTCCGGCGAGATGGCATTTGATGACAATGTTTGGGCCAAACATTGTCATCAAATGCCAACTCGGTGAGGTCCACAAGCCCCTCAGACGTGGTGGCGGGATTCGAACCCGCGTGCGCTGCTTTGCAGGCAGCTCCCTGGCCTCTTGGGTACACCACGTGCCAACGAGACTAGGCCCGGGCCGGCAAACGAATCAAAGTTCATTGCCCCGGTTTTCGCAGGGCTACGCGGGCTGACGGTCAGGCTACGCGGCCTGACGACCGGGCTACGCCGCTGGTCGCCGCACTATGTCATTGTTGCCTACGGTTGCGTGACATGAACCATGCGCCCCCGCCACGACCGCCCGGCCAGTTTGGCCACGCCGGCGCCGATCAGGAGAGTGAGGATCGCAGCTGCCGCGTGCGTGTACAGCATGAGGTCCCCCGCGTGGACAGGGGCGGTGCCGGCCGCGGGGACGGGCAGGTCCGCCGGAATCCGGCCGGTGCCGTGAAGGTGGTCCAGGGCGCCGAGTCCGGGGATGGAACCTCCCAGCGCATCGAAGCCGAAGAACAGCAGCTGCTGCGTGGCTCCGGAAACCAACAACAACAGCAGCGGCCCGTGGATCCAGCGGGAAATGAGCTGCGCGCCCAACGCCGCAAGGGCCACGAAGCCCAACAGCACTGGAATGGCGGGCGCGCTGCCCCCGGAAAGCACGTGGGCAGCGAGGCCGAGCGCCACAGCCACCGGCCCGGCCACCCAGCGCCACTTGTTCTGGACAGTCAATGTGTCCTGCACAGGAGTTGCGCCCATCCACACAGGCTATGCGGAGGATGGCCGCAAGGAAACAGCTATGCCAGGAGGGTGTTCACCAGCCGGGCCGCAACTTTGGCGGTGCGGGAGTCGATGTCGAACCCAGGGTTCAATTCAGCCACGTCCAGGTGCAGCAACGCGCCACTCGCGGCAACCTGCTTGCAGACTGCGCTGATCACCGGCAGGGGCACGCCATACGCAGCCGGGGCACTCACGCCGGGCGCCACCGCGGCGGGCAACACATCGAGGTCGATCGTCAGGTACAGCACGTCGATCCCGGCCAGGAAGTCGGCCACGAAGGTCTCCACTGCCTCCGGCGAGCAGTCTTCGTCCAGCAGGTATTTCACGCCGAGCCGGTCGGCGGTATCGAACAGCGTCCGCGTGTTGTTGGGTTCGGAAATACCCACGACGGCGTACTTCAGTTCCCGCCCGGCGGCGGCTTCCTCCTGGGCCATCTGGAGGAACGGGGTCCCGGAGCTGGGTGTCGGTTCGTCCCGCAGGTCGAAGTGGGCATCGAGGTTCAGCACGCCCAAACGCTTTCCGCTGCGCACGGCCTCCGAGCTGGCAACGCCCAGGTAGCTGGCAAACGCGGTCTCGTGCCCGCCGCCCAGCACCACGGTGAGGTTGCCGCCGTCGAGCAGTCCTGAAATGGCACGTCCCGCCCGCTCCTGGCCCGCTTCCAGGGCGTCGCCCTCAACAACCACGTCACCGGCGTCGAAAACGTCGCGCTCCAGATGGAAGGCCAGGGGACCCAGCGCGGCACGGATGGCGGCCGGAGCTGCGGCGGCACCCACGCGCCCTTTGTTGCGCTTCACGCCGGCATCGCTACAGAAGCCAAGCACGACGGCGGGACGCGAGGCGGCTGCGGCGGCCTCCGGAGTATGGGGAGCCACGGCCTGCCACCAGCGGCGGTGTTCGTCGCCGTCGCCATCGAAGCGGCCGGTCCACGGCGTCGGGGTGGTGTCTACGGTGAAGGCACTGGTTTCCATGCTTAAAGCACACCGGACCCGGACTGCCAAAGCCAGCAGTTCCGGGTCCGGAGTGTCTGAAACCCCGGACATCCGTCCCTCAAAAAACCGCGAGTTGGCATTTGATGACAATGCGGGAGCCTCGGACTGTCATCAAATGCCAACTCGGCGCAGCGACTTACTTGACGCCCAGCAGTTCCTCCACTGTTCCGATGCCGAAGAACAGCAGGAATGCCGCCGCAACAGCCCACATGAGGGGGTGTACTTCGCGGGCGCGGCCCTGGAAGGTGCGGATGAGGACGTAGGAGATGAAGCCTGCACCCAGGCCGTTGGCGATCGAGTACGTGAACGGCATGAGGGCGATGGTGAGGAACGCCGGGATGCCCACGCCCCAGTCCTGCCAGTCGATCTTGCCCACCTGGGAGACCATCATGAAGCCAACCACCACCAGTGCGGGGGCGACGGCTTCGAACGGGACCAGGTTGATGAGCGGCGTGAAGAACATGGCCACCAGGAACAGCACGCCGGTCACGATGGACGCCAGACCGGTCCGCGCACCCTCGCCGATGCCCGCGCCGGACTCCACGAAGATCTGGTTGGAGGAGACGGACGCGCCGCCACCAACAATCGCGCCGAGGGCGTCCACCTGGAGCACGCGGTCCACGTTGGGGATGTTGCCGTGCTTGTCCACGGTTCCGGCCTCGTTGGCCAGGCCCACCATGGTGCCCATGGCATCGAAGAAGATGCTGAGCAGGATCACGAAGGCCAGCAGGGCGGCCGCGATGAAACCAAGGTGTTCAAAGGCGCCGAAAGGGTTCGCCTTGCCGATCAAAGAAAGGTCCGGGGCGCCCCACTCGGAGAGCGTCGGTGCCACGAGGGACCAGCCGCGCGGGTTGACGTTCTTGCCGTCGAAGCTCGGGCCGATGTGGAGGGTGAATTCCAGGATCGCTGCCAGCGCGGTGGATACGACGATGCCGATGAGGATCGCGCCGCGCACCTTGCGGACCACCAGGGCGATGGTCAGGATCAATCCGACGGCAAACACCAGCGTGGGCCAGCCCATGAGCTTGCCGTCCACGCCCAAGCCGAGTGGAACGGTGGTGCCGGCGGCGTCGGGGATGCGCCGGACGAACCCGGCGTTGACCAGGCCGATCAGGGCAATGAAGAGGCCGATACCCACCACGATCGCGGTCTTGAGGGCTTCCGGCACGGCTTTGAATACGGCAGTCCGGAATCCCGTGAGGACCAGGATCAGCATGGTGAGGCCGGACAGGACCACCAGCCCCATCATGTCCGGCCACGTCAGCCCCGGGTGCGAAGCCACAGTCACGGCAACGAAGGCGTTCACTCCCAGGCCCGTGGCGACGGCGAACGGGTGCTTGGCCCACGCTCCCATGAGGATGGTCAGGATGCCCGCAACGAACGCTGTGGTGGCTGCGACGGCGGTGAAGCCCAAGGAGGCTCCGCTGGAGTCGGCTCCGGAGAGGATCAGGGGGTTCAGGACCACGATGTAGCTCATGGCAAAGAAGGTCGCGAACCCGCCACGGATTTCCCGTGAGTACGTGGAACCACGTTCGGAAATCTTGAAGTAGCGGTCTATGGCAGAACCTTGTTTAAGCATGAAGGTCTCCGGGGATCGGGTGAGTGTGCTCTCAAATCCTATGCCCGCGGCTACGGGGCGCCCGGACGATTCGCCTAGTCTGTAAGGAAGCCAACATTAGGAGAAACCGCCCCATGCGTACCATCCGCCCGCTTCTGGCCGCCGTCGTTGCCGCCCTTGCCTTCGCCTCGGCGGTACTTTTTGGTGCCGCCCCCGCGTCCGCGCACGACGTCGCCGAGTCCACCACTCCGGCCAACGGAGCCACCGTGGCGGCAGTCCCGGCGTCGGTCTCCATTACGTTCAACAACCGTCCGCTGGCCATCGGCTCCGGCGTTACGGTGACCGCGGGCGGCGAAAACTGGGCGGACGGCGCCGTCGAAATCATCGACAACCAGGCAGTCCAAAAGTTGCGCCCGGGAGCCCCGGCCGGCGAGTACACCGTGGTGTGGCGCGTGGTCAGCTCCGATTCGCACCCGATTGAAGGCACCTTCAAGTTCACGTCCACCGCGGGAAGCACGACGGCGGCAAGCGGCTCCGCGGGCGCCTCGCCGTCCGCTTCGGCCTCGGGCGCGGTGGTTCCGAGCGCGGGAACGGCAGCCCCGGGGACCGGCTCCGGCGAGTCGGCTCCGGCCGCCTCCCAGCCCTTCCCATGGAGCATTGTGGGCCTCGCTGTGGTGGCAGTGGGCCTGGTGGTTTTCCTGGCGATTACAGCCCGCAGGAAATTGGCCGCTTCCAACGAGGCCGAGGGCGATAATTCCGCGGAATGACGCGGTTTTCTACATACCTGCGAAAATCTCGAAAGGGTTACCGCGACACGCGCAAAGCCAACTCCTCGTTACTCAAATGTGACTTTGGCGTGATCATCCGTTACGGTAGTACCTGTGCCCAATCCATCTTTGGGGCACTTCCGGCCTGATTGCCTAGCTCTGCCGCAGTCCGGAATCCGTTCGCAGACAAACCTACGGCAGAGACGGGGAACCCATTTTAGGCCGCCATCGAGCGTGCCTTGGGGTGAAGTCACGAGGCTTCCGCTGAACAGCGGGGGATAGTGACCGGGTGACTCCCATCCGAATCCGACAGCTAACCTCGCAGGCATCGGGAGAGGCTTTTTCATGTCTTCACGCATTCTTCGCGGCCGTCGTAAGGCGGACATCGCACGTCCCAATCCGTTCATCTCCATCTCCAAGGCCGTTGCCAGCAACGCTTCCGGCGCTGGCCGCCAGGCAGCCGTCATTGCTGCAGCTTCCGGCCTTGTCCTGACCGGCTCCATTGCCGCCCACGCTGCCGAGACCCCCGCACAGGCTCCGGTCCAACGCGACTCCAGCCCGGCGACCGTTGCCGAAACCGTTGCGGAGACCCCCAACAAGGTAGTCACCGCAGCTGCAACGGCCACCATCAACTTCGAGCGCCCCGCGGTTTCCTCCGTCGCGGCTCCCGTTATCGAGAAGCCGGCTCCGGTGGCTGCGGCTCCGGCCAAGAAGGCGACCACTGCGACCACCACCGCCAAGGCTACTGTTGCAGCTACCGCGGCTGCCCCCGCCGCCGCGGCCCCTGCAGCAGCAGCACCCGCTGGCAGCGTCAACGCAGCCATGGTTGCCTCTGCTTACGCCCAGATCGGCATCATGCAGGACTGCACCGCCATGGTGGAGCGCGCACTCGGCTCGGCAGGCATCCCCGTGGGTGACCTCGCTCCGATGCAGTTCCTGAACTACGGCAAGGTAGTCAGCGATCCCCAGCCCGGCGACATGATCGTCCAGTCCGGCCACGTTGCCATCTACATCGGCAACGGCCAGGCCATCAGCGGTGGCATCAACGGCAACCAGACCGGCATCCACCCGATCAGCTGGCTGACCGCAACCGGCCCCATCACGTACGTACGCGCTGGCGCCTAAGCTTCACGCTTAAACACCAAGGCCGGCACCTGGGAGAGATTATTCTCCGGGTGCCGGCCTTCGGCTGTTAAGGGCTTGCTGGGTACTCAGGATCCCTGGCATTTGGCTGCTCGCAGCATTTGGCTGATCGCGGCAGCGGACATGCCGGTTGGTCAGGCGGCCGAGGTGCCCGTTTCCAGATGCAGCACTGTGCCGGCGCTTCAGGCGATCGCGACGCCCGGTCCGGCCGGGAGCGCCACCTTCGACGAGATCGCCTGTCCCACGGCCTTTGCCTGGCGGAGCACTTCCTTGGGGGTGGGGGTGATGAGTTCTCCGACGCCAACAAGGTGCATCCCGACCGCCCGCATGGCGGCCACGAGGTTCTGCCCGATCGCGATGCCGAGTTCGGCCAACATCCGGCGCAAGTGGCTTTGGGCGCAACGCGTCACCACAATGTGGTCCGCCAGAAGGATGCCGCTGGCCGTGTGCACGGCCCACTGGCGGGGTGTTGACTCAAAGGGTGCTGGGCCGAAGGGTGTTGGGTCGAAGGGTGCGAGTCCAGCCGTCGCCAGGCCGGGGCCGCCAACGCCGGGAGCCGAGAGGTCAGCCACGGCCCGCTGGCCAAGTTGCAGGCCCTGGTTGGCTCCCAGGAAGTCCAGGCGCACGGCTTTGGTAGTGCTCCGCACATCGAGCTGATGGCTGGCTGCGTAGTTCCGCAAGTGCCGGAGGATCTGGTTTCGTTCCACCATGGCCGCGGGGTCGCCAGCATCGCAGCGCTGCAGCATTCCCGTGTGGACTGAGGGACCGGATGTGGACAGGGATCCAAACCCGTCCACCACGATTGAGCCGACGCCGTAGCGGCTGAGCTCGCTGGCCACGGCAAGGCCGGAAAGCCCGGCTCCAATCACCACGGTGGTGGTGCGCTCTGTGCCGGAATCAGGCGTGAGTGACACTGCTTGGCTCCTCCTTGACGTGTGTGCCCGAAGGCATCGCGTTGTTTCGCGTCCAAGCTCCCCCAGCGTCCGCAAACAAATGGCCGGGTGTGTCCTGGAACACGCTTGCCGGCCATTCGGTGACTCGAACACTACAGAACTTTTGGGGCCGTGGATAGCCTCAATGGCAGCGTGTTTTTACTTGTTCATCAGGAGTCCAACAAGGACACCGGAAACCGAGCCCGGACCGTTATGCGGCGGGCGAAAAGTCGCCTTGATTCGGCCTTGGCAACCGAGAATAGTGGGCAGTGGAAGGGGATGCCCTGAACTTCTCCTTCCCCGGATATTCGTACCAGGCCGGGCGTGTCACCTTGCGGGGTGAAACCTCTGGCAGAATGACCGGAACAAAAGCAGCAGGTGGAGAGGCGGGCCCCATGGACCAGCACGGCAGTCACGTTGAAGAACCCCGGAGCGGCGACGGAGAAGCCGTTGCCCCTGGTGGAATCGTCGTCGGAGTAGACGGCTCGGAACACGGTCAATGCGCTCTGGTGTGGGCCGCCCGCGAGGCTGAACGCCGCCAACTTCCCCTTCATATCGTCACGGCCTACTCGGTGCCGATTTTCGCGGCCTCCGGCCTGGACGGCGGTTACGCAACCGTGGACGATTCCGTCATCCGCGAGGGCGCGGAAGCAATCGTCAAGCAGGCCATGGAAAAGGTGGCCGGCTATGACCTGGACGTGGACGCCTCCGTGGAAAACGGCGATGCCGCCGGCGTGCTGCTGGACCTCTCAGCCGAGGCCGCTTTGCTGGTGTTCGGAAGCCGGGGCCGGGGAGGTTTCGTTGGCCGGCTCCTGGGTTCGGTGAGCAGCGCGCTCCCGGCCCACGCAAAATGCCCCACGGTTACGGTGCCGTTGTACTGCGCCGACCGCCTCGGGGAGAGCACCGAGGACCGCCACATCAAGGCCGAGCACGCCAAAGCCGGTCCGCGCACGGTGGAGAACGTGGTGGTGGTAGGCGTCGATGGTTCCGAGCAGGCCCGCATCGCAGTTTTGGAAGCTGCCGAGCAGGCAGAACGGATGGGAGCCAAGCTCCGGGTCATTTGCGCCGTCCCGCAATACAGCGGCTCCCTCGCGTGGGTGCCCGCGCCGCTGGACAGGGACGCCCTGTTCGCGGACATCAAGGTGCAATTGGACGCCGGCGTCGCATGGCTGCGCAGCCACTTCCCCAAACTGACCGTGGAAACGGATCTGACCGATGGCTCGCCTGTGGATGTCCTGGTGGAAGCGAGCAGGGGTGTTGAGCTTGTGGTGCTGGGTACCCGGGGCCGCGGCGGCTTTGCCGGGATGCTCCTTGGCTCCACGTCCGACGGCGTCCTGCACCACGCCAAGGGCCCCGTGTTGGTGGTCCCGGACCGGGAGGACCCGCGGCTCGCCGACCGGGCCAACTTCGGTCCCATGCTCGGGGCTGCATAGGGCAACGGCTCCGGTCGATGGACGGCCAGGATCCCGGCGCACGGGCAAAGGAACCAAGGGCACAAGAGCCGCCGCAGGATGCTGACGGCTCCGGGTTCATCCTGCCGCTGGAGGAGATCCGGGCAGGCATGCTGACGCAGGTTGGCGGTAAGGCTGCCAACCTCGGTGAACTGACGGCGGCCGGGCTGCCGGTGCCACCGGGCTTCTGCCTCACGACGGCGGCCTACCGCCATTCGCTGGCGTCCGCCGGAATGGAGGAGGTCTTCGATGCCATGGAGGCCACGGCTTCCAACCCGGACCCCGCGGGCGCTCGCGCCACGGGTGGCCCGGAACCTACCGCTTCGGGCGGTGCCCCGACGGACGCGACGCCGGTGCGCAACGGCTCCCCAGCCGGCCCTGACCCCGCCCACCTCAACTCACTCGCGGCCCGTGCCCGGTCTTTGGTCCTCGACGCCGGGATTCCGCCGGAAGTCGCCAGGCAGGTACGGGCCGCGTACCTCGCCTTGGGTACCGACGTTCCGGTCGCTGTCCGGTCCTCGGCAACTGCCGAAGATCTCGCTTTCGCGAGCTTCGCCGGCCAACAGGACACGTTCCTGAACGTCGTGGGCGTGGACTCCGTCCTGGACGCCGTCAGCAAATGCTGGGCCTCCCTCTGGACGGACAGGGCAGTGAGCTATCGGTCCACCAACGGGATCGACCATTCCACGGTGGCCTTGGCCGTAGTGGTCCAGGAGATGGTCCAGTCAGCCACCGCAGGGGTGATGTTTACCGCGAATCCGGTGACCGGCCGCCGTCGGGAAGCCGTGATCGATGCCAGTCCCGGACTCGGCGAGGCCGTGGTGTCCGGGGCTGTGAACCCGGACCAATACGTGGTGGACATCCAAAGCGGCCGCATCCTGAAGTGCACGCTCGGTGACAGGCAGGTAGAAATCCGCTCCGTGGCCGGGGGCGGCACGGAAAGGGTGGAGCAGGAGACCTCCGAGGCGCCCCCGGAACCTTGCCTCAGCGATGGGCAAGTCAAGGCGTTGGCGGCGCTCGGCCAGCGGGTCGAGGAGCACTACGACGTGCCGCAGGACACCGAATGGGCCATCGACCAGGCAGGCAAGCTCTGGCTCACCCAGGCACGGCCCATCACCACCCTGTATCCGCAAACCACGCGGAAACCGGACATTCCCGGAGAACACGCCTTCCTCAACTTCAGCCTGGCCCAGGGACTCACCCGTCCGTTGACGCCCATGGGACTGGCTGGGATCCGCCTCATCGCGTCCTGCGTGGCAGGCAAAGCACGCTTCACCGTGCCTCATCCGCGTTCGGGGCCTTCGCCGTACTACGAAGCAGGGCAGCGGATCTTCTTCGACGTCACCTCCGTACTTCGCAGCAGGGTAGGACGGCTGATCGTGCCCAGGGTCTTCGACATCATGGAAGCCCGCTCGGCTGCCCTGATCCGTGGACTCGGCGATGATCCCCGGTTCACCGTCACCAACAACACGCCGTTCAAGCTCATCCGGCACGTGGCACCCGTTGCCGCCGCGTACCGGGTGCCGGAGACGATTTTCCGGGCGCTCTTCCGGCCGGCGGCGGCAATGCGGCGCGTGGACAGGATCGACCAGGAGCTTCAGGAATCGTTGGAGGCACCGGAAGCGGCAACAAGCCGACAGCGCCTGCATCACGTAGAGGAAATCCTGGGACAAAGAATCTTCGCCACCGTGCCACAGGTCCTGCCGCTCCCAGCCGTGGGCTTTGCCATGCTGGCTCTGGTGCGCAAACTCCTGGGACCGGACGTGTCCTATGACGAACTTCAAACCGTGATCCGTGGCCTGCCCAACAATGTCACCACCGAGATGGACCTGGAACTGTGGAACCTGGCATCGAAGATCGGCCAGGACCCGGAAGCCAAGGAGTTCTTCGTCTCCCGGACGGCGGCTGAGCTCAGAGAGGCGTATCAGGACGGCACGCTTCCGCCACGGTCCCAGTCCGGCATGGACAGGTTCCTGGCCGCCTACGGACACCGCGCCGTCGCGGAAATCGACCTCGGCATGCCGCGCTGGTCCGAGGATCCCACCCACATCCTTGGCGTGGTGGCCAACTACCTCCGCCTGGAGCCAGGGGTCGGAGACCCCGCCCGGCAATTTGAGGATGCCGCCCGGGCGGCCGAAGAACAAGTATCGCGGCTGGTGGCGCGGGCGCGTGCCAAGAGCCCGGTGCACGCCGCGGTGGTTCGCGCAGCCCTGGACCGGACACGGCGCTTCGCAGGCATGCGGGAACTTCCCAAGTACAACCTGGTGCTCGGCCTCGCCGCAGCCCGGGAACAGTTATTGCTGGTGGGCGGGGACTTGGCCGAGGCCGGGTTGTTGGACGACGCCCTGGACATCTTCTTCCTGGATTTCAATGACGTGGAGACCGCCCTTGCCGGGACCGGACTCCAGCACGTGGTCGCCGGGCGCCGGGAGGCCTACGAGCTTGAGCTGCGGCGCAGGCATATTCCCCGCGTCCTGCTGTCCGACGGAACGGAGCCGGAGGCTGCCAGTGTCCTCGCCACTGCTCCGGGTGCGCCAGGGTCACTCACCGGAAGCCCAGCTTCCGCAGGCATCGTCACGGCCCCTGCGAGGGTGATCATGGATCCCGTCGGAGCGCACCTGGAGCCCGGGGAAATCCTGGTGGCACCCTCCACGGACCCAGGTTGGACTCCCTTGTTCCTCACCGCAGGCGGGCTGGTCATGGAAATGGGTGGCCCCAATTCGCACGGCGCCGTGGTGGCCCGCGAGTACGGCATCCCGGCCGTGGTGGGTGTTCCCGATGCCACGGCGAAGCTCGTCACGGGACAAACCATCACTGTGGACGGTGCCGCGGGGACGATCATCCCCGCCGAGGGCTAGGCGTGCTGGTGCGACTCGTGTTCTGAATGGCTCACGGGTTCCAGCTGGAACGTGCAGTGCTCGGTATCGAAGTGCCGTCCCAGGCAGGAGCCCAACTGGTCCAGGATGCTGTCCGCCCCACTGGCATTCAGGACCTCGTCCTCCACCACCACATGCGCCGAGAAAACGGGTACGCCGGAGGTGATGGTCCAAATGTGGATGTCGTGTGCTTCCACCACGCCATCCACGGCAAGGATGTGTTCACGGATCATGTTGACGTCCACGCCCTTGGGAGTTGCTTCCAGGAGTACGTCCACCACGTCGCGGAGCAGGTGCCAGGCGCGGGGGATGATCATGAGTGAGATCAGCATGGAAGCGATGGGGTCGGCGGCGCTGAAGCCCGTGGTCATGATGACGATAGCGGCCACAATGACGGCGATGGAACCCAGCAGGTCGCCGAGGACCTCCAGGTAGGCTCCCCGGACGTTGAGGCTTTCCTTCTGTGCCCCTTGCAGGACAAGGAGTGAGACGAGGTTGGCTACGGCACCCAGGACCGCGGCCCCCAGCATGATGTCCGTGTGGATTTCCGGAGTCTCGCCAAAGCGCCGGATGGCCTCGATCATGATCACCACGGCGATGACTATGAGGATCAGTGCGTTGGCCAGGGCCGCAAGGACCTCGGCGCGTTGGTAGCCGTAGGTGCGCTGGTCGCTCGCCGGACGGGTGGCGATCCAGGCCGCCATCAGGGCGATGAATACGCCGGCGGCGTCGGAGAGCATGTGGCCGGCGTCGGCGAGCAGGGCCAGCGAACCGGAAACGACGGCGCCAACCACCTGGATGCCCACCACCCCCAGGGTGATGGCCAGGACGGCGATAAGCCGCTTGCGGTGTTTGCCGGTTGCTGTGACTCCGTGGGAGTGGTTGTGGTCGTGCCCCATGCCTACAAGGCTAGCCCCACCCGAGTTCATGAAGGCGGTCGTCGTCGATCCCGAAGTGGTGCGCGATCTCGTGGACCACGGTGATGGCCACTTCATCGATGACCTCCTCGCGGGTGGTGCAGATGTCCAGGATCGGCTGGCGGAAGATGGTGATCCGATCCGGCAGGGAACCGGCTTCCCACCACGAGTCGCGTTCGGTCAGGGGGACGCCCTCGTACAAGCCAAGAAGCACGGTGTCCGGGTCTTCCCCGGGCTGCGGGGTGTAATCGTCTTCGATGAAGATCGCCACGTTATCCATGGCGCTCGCGGCTTTGGGTGGAATCAATTGCAAGGCATCGCTGACGGCGGCCTCGAATTCCTCCGGCGACATCTCGAACGGGGCACCATGCGGCAGCCCGGAATCTTCGGCTGGACTGTGCACGGCTTCGCGGGCCGGAAGCGACGGCAGCGGCGAAGAAGGGCGATCGCCGTCGGGAACGATGGGAAGGCCGGGAGGAAGATTCGCGGGCATGGTTCGACTCTAGTCCGCGCCGGGAGCATTGACGCTGGATGTGTTGGCAGATACTGTTTTGGAGGTTTGGTTATACGCATAACCAAACCTCCACTCCCACCACAGTCAGGTCCCGCATGTCCCGCAATGGCACCAGGCCTGGATCCCCAGGGTCCGGCCCCACGATGCACCACGTCGCGGCTGCCGCCGGGGTTTCGCAGGCCACGGTGTCCATGGTGCTGAACGATGCGAGGGGAGCCAGGGTCTCGGAAGAGACCCGGCTGCGCGTCCACCAGGCGGCCCGGGAGTTGGGCTACCGGACCAATGCCCACGCCAAGGTCCTCCGTGACGGAGTGGCAGGGATGATCGGCTTTGTGGGCGATCACGTGGCCACAGCGCCGTTCGCTGGAAAGATCATCGAGGGAGCACAGGCCCGTGCCTGGGAAGCCGGCATGCTGCTGCTCACCGTCAACACCGGCGGCGACAAGGAGCTTGAGGCGGCGTCCCTTGAGGCCATGTTGTCCCATAAGGTTGCGGGCGTGGTGTACGCGTCCATGTACCACCAGATGGTGGACGTTCTGGACGCGCTGGGTGAGGTTCCCGCCGTCGTGCTTAATGCCCGGGACCGCAGCGGCACGTTCGCGAGCATCGCACCCGCTGAAGTCCTGGGCGGCCAAACCGCTACCAGGAAACTCGTCGACGCGGGCCACCGCCGCATCGGCTTCATCAACATTGGCACCGTCGAAGACGGACTGCCGGCCGTCGTCGGGCGTCTTGAAGGGTACCGGCAGGCGCTGGCCGGGGCAGGCATCGCGTACGACGGCGACCTCCACCGTGCGGGCGACGGCCAGGAAGCCGGTGGCCACCGCGAGACGCTCCAACTCATGGCGCTGGACCAGCCGCCAACTGCGATTTTCTGCGGCAACGACCGCACGGCGTGGGGTGCCTACCAGGCGCTCGCGTCCTTGGGGCTCACCGTGCCGGACGACGTGTCCGTGGTGGGTTTCGACAACCAGGAGTCGCTTGCACCCCACTTGCGGCCGGGCCTGACCACCCTGGAACTGCCTTTCATTGACATGGGAAGTCGGGCCGTGGAGCTGATCCTTGCCGGTACGCCGTCCCCGGGCCACACTGAATTGTTCGAATGTCCCCTCGTCGACCGGCATTCCGTGGCCGCGCCTCCGCACCTCCCCAACCAACGAACAGGAACCGCATGACCGCCAGCCTTTCCCTCGCGCCTGAACCCCTCGACGTCGTCGTGGTGGGTGAAGCGCTCATCGACATTGTGGAATCGCCTGAGGGGACCACGGAGTACCCCGGCGGCTCACCCGCCAACGTGGCGTACGGGCTTGGCCGCCTCGATGTGAAGACGGGCCTCCTGACCGCCATTGGCAAGGACCAGCGCGGGGATGCCATCGCCACGCACCTGCAAACCGCGGGCGTGGTGCTCCTGCCGGGTTCCAAGTCACTGGGTACGACGGCGACGGCGACGGCCCAGATCGCTGCCGACGGCTCCGCGGAATACACGTTCGACATTGACTGGGCGTTGTCTCCCTTGGTGCTGCCCTACGCCCCGAAGATCCTGCACACCGGTTCCATCGCCACGTTCCTGCAGCCGGGCGCCAGCGTGGTCCGGAGCCTTTTGGAGCAGGCGCAGGGCGGTTGCATGGTTACCTACGATCCCAACATCCGAAAGGACCTGGTGGGCAGCCACCACGAGGCGCTGACCCTGTTCGAGGAGCTGGTGCCGCTCACCGACGTGGTGAAGATGAGCGACGACGACGCGCAGTGGCTCTACCCGGGCAAGGCACTGGAGGACACGGCCAGCCACCTGCTCTCCCTCGGCACCGGACTCGCCGTGGTGACGCAGGGCTCCAACGGTTCGCTCATGGCAACCCGGCAGATGCAGCTCAATGTCCCGGCCATCCCCTCGGACGTCGCGGACACCATCGGCGCCGGCGACTCCTACATGTCCGCGCTCATCATGGGACTGCTCCTGCGCGGCAGCGACGGGATGGCGCCTACCGTGCTCGAGCGGATCGGGACCACCGCGTCCATGGCAGCGTCCATCACCGTTGGCCGTCCTGGCGCCAATCCGCCCACGCACCGCGAACTGTTGGCGGGCATGGCCCGCTAGGCTCCTGCTTCCTAGGAGTGTTCGCCCCGGCCCTGCCCTGCGCGCGTCCTGGCCTGAATCCTGCCCTTGGACGCGCGCAGTGTGTTTTTCGCCCGGGGGTTCCGTCGGGTCAAGCCCACGCCCACCAAGCACACGACGCCTCCCACGAGTCCCCAGATCGTTGGCACTTCGTGGAGCAGGGCCCACGAAATCAGGATGGTGGTGCCCGGAACCAGGTAGGTGGTTGCGGCCAGCTTCCCCGCCGGGATTAAGGACAGTGCATAGGCCCACGTGGTGAACGCGATGGCGGTGGGGAAGATCCCCAGGTACACCAGGCCCAGCGTTGCGGGCAGTGGTGCGGCCTGGATTTCGCCGAGCAATTGGCCGGTCCAGGGCAGGCAGCACACCGCCCCGATCATGATGCCGAACCACGTTGCCTGACCTGCCGTGAATTTCCGGAGGACGGGTTTCTGCAGGATCGCGCTGACTGAGGCGAGCACCGCGGCAAGCAAGCACAAGAGCACGCCGGTGACGTCCGCCGTCGAGCGTTGCCCGGAACCGAGCGCGATCATCGCCACCCCGCCAAAAGCCACGGCGCTGCCGATCAGCAGCCACCGCGGGAAGCCTTCCTTGAGGATGACGCCGGCCAGGACCGCGATCAGGATCGGCGACACGTTGATCAGCATGGCGCTGGTACCGGCGTCCAGCATGTGCTCTGCGGCGTTGAGCGCCACGTTGTAGCCGCCGAACCACATCACCCCGTAAGCCGCGATCGGCAGCCATTCGCGGCCTTTCGGCCACACCTTGAGGCCGGGCAGCACCACAAGTCCAAGCACGACGGCGGCAATCGCCAGCCGCCCGAGCGTCAAGGAGCCGGGGGAGAAGCTGGGTCCGACGGCCCGGATGCCGACGAACGCCGAAGCCCACAGGACGACGGTGACGATGACGGCGGCGATGCCGGACTTGCTGATGGAGGCGGCGGGCGCGGGGATGGTGCGCTGCAAGGAGGGCGAGGGCTGGCCTGGTCCGGCCGGGGTGGATGTCATAGGGCCAATCTAGGGCGTGTCTCCTAAAACCCGGGCTCTTTAGCGGGGATGCTTGATGTGTGTCTCGTACTTCTGTTTTGACTGATGGGCAGTGGGCCCGCATTC